>NZ_VMBJ01000005.1:0-130443 GCF_010608305.1 Stenotrophomonas sp. AS012628
GCGGCCGCCACCCTGAAGGCCATCCTGCGCACCTACCCGTGGCAGCTCACCGGCACGTTCTCGCTGGTGGCACTGGAGAACACACTGCTGCTGGCCTATCCGTTGTTCGCCGGCTTCGCGGTGGACGCGATCATCAGCGGCAACATCGGCCATGCCGTCTCCTATGCCGGCGTGGTACTGATGTTCTGGTTGGTCGGTGCCGCCCGTCGAGCGGTCGATACGCGCACTTTCACCCGCATCTATGCCGATCTGGCAGTGAGCGTGGTGCAGGCGCAGCGCCGGCTGGGCCAGGCCACGTCCACCTCGGCGGCGCGCGTGGTGCTGGCCCGCGAGTTCGTCGACTTCTTTGAGAAGCACGTGCCGATCATCGCCACCGCACTGGCATCGATGTTCGGTGCGGTGGCCATGCTGCTGGCGATCGAGCCGATGGTCGGTGCCGCTGGCCTGGTCACCCTGCTCGGCGCCCTGCTGGTGCTGCCCTCGTTCGCACGCCGCAACGAGCAGCTGCATGGCCGCCTGAACAACCGCCTGGAACACGAAATCCGGCTGGTCGACCGGGTCAGTCCCTCGGTGCTGCGCCGCCACTACACCACCCTGTCGCGCCTGCGCATCCTGTTGTCAGACCGCGAGGCCGGCGCCTACGTGGTGATCGGACTGGCTGCCGCGGCATCGTTCGCGCTGACCATCGGCCGCCTCGCCACCACTGAGGGTGTCACGCCGGGCCACGTCTACGCGGTGATGACCTATCTGTGGACCTTCGTCGGCAGCCTGGACGATGCGCCGTCGATGGTGGACCAGCTTGCACGGCTGAAGGACATCGGCCGGCGAGTCAGCCCCGGGATGGACGACACGGAGCACAAGGACGCTGCTTGACCGGTAGATGCCCACCTTGGTGGGCAACGGTGTATCGCGGCGCCAACCAAGGTTGGCGACTACCGGGAGCGATAGCTACCAATGCGCCGCTCGGCGCTACAGGAACTCCGCCATGCGCTGCAGCTCGTCTTCCAACGCGCCACGAAACACCCTGTCGCGGGCCAGCGACTTGCCGGCATAGCCCACACTCGATGCCAACTCACCGTCGCGCACGCTGAGATTGGCCCAGCCCACCACCTGGTCGTGCCACAACACCGGCAGCGCGTAGTAGCCATACTGGCGCTTCGGTGCAGGCGTGTAGGCCTCGAACTTGTACACCCATCCCCACAGCAGGTCGAAGCGGCGGCGGTCCCACACCACCGGGTCGAACGGCGCCAGCAGGCGCACCTGTTCGTCCGGTGCATGGCGGCGCGAGCGCGGATTCTCGTCCACCGGCCAGTACCAGGTGGTGCCCTCCAGCGTGCAGCTGGCCAGTTGTTGCTTGGCCAACGCCAACGCCTGCCGGGTCTGCTCGGCCAGATGTGGGGCGCCATAGCCCAGCAGGCGCACCAGATAGGTCAGGCTGGCCGAGGGCAGCGGCGCGTACTTGCGCACCACCAGATCGATCAGGGCGGCGGCCCGTTCAACCTGCGCCTGCTCGCTGGCGTCCGGCTCGGCGTGCTCGGCCACTGCATAGATGCGGGTGCCACTGTCGCGCCGCTGCACCCGCAGCAGGCCACGGTAGTGCATGCCGTCAAGCAGATGCGTGCTTGCGTTGCTGGTGCCGCCCCAGTAATTGGTCACCCGCCCATGCGCGAACGCCTGGTCCACCTCACGCGGGTGCACGCTGCCGCGCTCGCGCACGAAGGCCAGTACGTCGGCCGCGCGGCGATGGGTCTCGGCGTCCCATTCGCGCTTGGACACGCGCGGGTGCATCAGTGCCAGATGCTCGCGCGGCAGGAAGCCGTAGTTCACCAGGCAATCCTCTTCCACCGGCAGGCGCGTGTAGCGCCGCTCAAGATCGCCTGCGCGGTAGTCCTTCACCCGGTGGCGCAGGGTCAGGTCCTGTGCGCGCGCCGGTGCCCTGATCGGGTCGGCCTGCACGAAGCCCAGCCGTCGTATCGCGGTCAGCAGCGTAGTCGGCTTGAACAGGGTGCGCGCCACCGCGTAGCGGCGAAGATCATCGAGAGTAGGCGTGGCAGGCATGGCCGCATTGTATTCTCGACACCACGCGATCCGTCCAGTAGAGCCAGGCCATGCCTGGCTGGCGTCAGGGTGAAAGGCCAGGATCGTTCACGCATGGCGTGCATCTACCGAAGCCGCGATACCTCCAGCGAACCGATCACCAGCGCCCGCATGCCCTGCTTGAACTCGGTGATCACCTGTCCTTCCTCGTCGTCCGCAATCGCATAGATCGTATCGGCGCCGGCGATGCAATAGAACGCGATCGTGGCCAGCAGCCAGCGCGCCTTGTCCACCGGCAGGCCGAACACATCAGCCACGTGTGCCTGGTGCGAGGCGATCTTTTCCAGCATCGGCGCGGTCGCCACCGTGCGCCGCAACAGGTACGGTGGCAGCCCGGGATGCGCCTTCACCACCTCGCACAGTGACTCCACGAACCGCATCAGGTAGGCCTCCAGCCCACCCGGTGCGTCGACCGACGCGCGCGGAATCTGCCAGCGCTGGAACACCGCCTCGGCCACCAGGCGTTTCAACGCCTCCAGGTTGGCCACGCGCTTGTACAGCGCCGCCTGGGTCACCGCCAGTTCGGCGGCCACGTTGGCCATGGTCAGGTTGGGTAGGCCCAGGCGGATGCCGATGTCGGCCAGGCGCTCCGGGGTGATGGTGGGCGGGCGGCCACGGGGCGGCGCCGTTGGATCGGAGTGAGGGCTCATACGGTGCGTGCTCATACCCTGCTGAGGGTGCCAGCAAAGGGACCCTCTTGTCCGCTTCGATTGATTTAGTTTAATTTACTCAACTAATTCGGAATGCGTCCAGCACGCTGCCCGTAGTCGAGCCCATGGCTCACCTTCCGCCAGGTCCCCACCCAGCCAACAACCCTGCGCTGCGCCCTCTCCCCGTGCTTGCCGTCGGCAGCGCGCCAGGCGCGCTCGCGCCTGCGATTCACAGGAATCTGGCATGACCGTGTACAACTTCTCTTCTCTGCAGCATCGCGCTGCCGCCGCATCTTCCGGCCCGATGCATCCACCAGGCATCGCCCGGCGCTACCGGATGTCGGCCCTCGCGCTAGGGCTGCTGGCCTCGTTTGCCGCGCTGGCCGACTCCGCGCCGTCCACCCTGCCCTCGGTGCAGGTGCAGGAACAGCGCCGGGTCACTGCAGACTATGCGGGCGGGCAAGTGGCCGCTGGCAGCCGCGTCGGCCTGCTCGGCGACAAGGACTTCATGGACACGCCGTTCAATACGGTCAGCTACACCGAGTCCTTCATCCGCGACCGCCAGGCCAAGGACCTCACCGACGTCATCGCCGCCACCGACCCCACGGTGTTCAGCAACGGCGTCACCGGTTCGTGGAGCGAGAACTACGCGATCCGAGGCTTTGCCTCCAACACCAGCGACACCACCTTCAATGGCCTCAGCGGCATGGCGCCGTACTACCGCACTTCGCCGGAAATGTTCGAACGCATCGAGGTGCTGAAAGGCCCCTCCGCGCTGCTCAACGGCATGCCGCCGGGCGGCTCGGTCGGTGGCAGCGTCAACCTGGTCCCCAAGCGTGCCGGCGATCAACCGCTGCTGCGGGTCAGTGCCAACTTCGCCTCCGATGCGCAGTTTGGCGCCCATGTGGATGCGGGGCGTCGCCTGGGCGCGGACAAGCAGTTCGGCATCCGCTTCAACGGCGCGTACCGTGATGGTGATGGCGCGGTCGGCAAGCAGAGCAAGAAGGTGCAGCTCGGCGCACTGGCAGTGGACTGGCGCGGCGAACGTGCGCGGCTGTCGGCCGATCTGTACAGCGCCGATGACCGCGTGGACGGCCCGGCACGCGGCGTCGGTCTGGCACCGGGCGTGGCCATTCCGCGGCCGCCGCGTGGCGATACGCTGATCAACCCGGACTGGGCCTACGTGGACAGCCAGGACAAGGGCGCGATGCTGCGGGGCGAGCTGGACATCAATGACACCCTGATGGCCTACCTGGCCTACGGCACCAGCAAGACCGACTACCGCTACAATGGTTCGATCAGCGCGCAGATCCTCAATCCAGCCGGCGACTTCACCACAGTGATCGGCCAGCTCGCCTTCGATATCAAGAAGCAGTCCGCAGATGCCGGCCTGCGCGGCTCGTTCCACACCGGCAGCATCGGCCATCAGTGGGCCGCCAACGTGACCCACTACCAGCACACCCAGAACGATTACGGGCGCCGCAGCGTGCCGGGCTGGGACTGGACCACCAATCTGTACAACCCGGCATGGGGCCCGGCGGCACCGTTCGTAGCGCCGCACATCTCGCACACCGAGCTGCGGCTGGACAGCCTCGGTTTCGCCGACACCCTCGCCTTCGCCGATGACCGCGTGCAGCTGACCCTGGGCGTGCGCCGCCAGCAGGTGGTCAGTGAGACCTTCAATGTCGCCAGCGGTGCGCGCACCTCGCGCTACGACGAGAGCGCCAACACGCCGGCAGCGGCGCTGCTGGTGAAGGCCACCGGAAGGGTCTCCATCTACACCAACTACATCGAAGGCCTCAGCCAGGGCGCCACCGCGCCGATGACCGCTGCCAATGCCGGTGATGTGTTCGCACCGTTCCGCACCAGGCAGAAGGAGCTGGGCCTGAAGCTGGACCTGGGCAGCTTCGCGCACACCTTCAGTGTGTATGAAATCAAGCGGCCCAGCAGCTACACCGACCCGGTCACGAATATCTTCTCGTTCGGTGGCGAGCAACGAAATCGCGGCGTGGAATGGGGCTTCTTCGGCACGCCACTGGATGGCGTGCGCCTGCTCGGTGGCGTGGCCTACGTGCAGCCGAAACTGACCCGCACGGCCGGTGGCGTGAATGAGGGACGCATCGCCACCGCCGTAGCGCAACGGCAGGCCAAGCTGGGGGTGGAATGGGATGTACCGACCTTGCAGGGCCTGACCTTGACCGGCAATGCCACGGCGATGTCGAAGCAGTACATCAGTGCCGACAACAGCCTGTCGGTGCCGGGCCGCACGTTGTTCGATGTCGGGGCGCGCTACAGCACCACCGTGGCGGGTCGACCGCTTGCGCTGAGAGCCAGTGTGAACAACGTGACCAACAAGGCGTATTGGGGCATGCCGTTGCTTTCCAGTCTAGCGCTGGGAGCGCCGAGAACGGTGCTGGTGTCGGCGACGATGGACTTCTGAGGCAGGCGCCTCCACGCCAGACATGCATCACCTGTGGAGTCGAGCCATGCTCGGCTCGCTTTGCCGGTCACGCATGGCGTGGATTTCCCAGAACGTGTAGAGCTGAGCCATGCTCGGCTCCGGCTCGCCCGCTGAGTCGGGCATGGCTCGACTCTACACACGCCGATGGCGGCATGCTTCACCCCCACCTGCGACGCGCATTCCTTGACCGCATCCGGCATTCAAGACACTCGACATGCCAGTTCCGAAATTACACAAGCAGATGGGCAACCAACGCCAGCACCGCCAGATGCCCCACGTAATACCCGTAGAACGCCCACCGACAGCGCGGCAGCTGCCACGGCACCCGCGCCGCCAGCAGCACTACCGGAATGGCCAGCAGTGCCCAGCCGTTGTGGTTGGCCCAGCACACCGCTGCAAGCGCAACCAGCAACAGCCACCACGCCCGGTGCCGGAACGCGATCCAGGCCAGCAGCACGCTGCCAACCCCGGCCCACTGATAGTCCACGAACATCGGCAGCACGCCGGCAGCCAGCAACAGCTGCACCGGCCGATTGTTCGCCAGCGCATGTACGGCTACTGCTGCAAATGTAAAGGTGAGCAGGATGTTGAGCGGCAGCCAGGAACCAAACGCGAATGCGTGCAATGGCTGTGCGATCAGCCCCCACAGCGCGAGCCGGCGCATCGACTTGCGCAGGTCGGCCCCGGGCTGGGCGAGATTGCAGGCCATCACCAGCGCGAACAGCGGGAAGGCGATGCGCCCCAGTTCGCTGACCACCGGCACGTAGCCGCCGAAGACCACCCTGGCCACGTGGTCACCCGTCATGGCCAGCAGTGCGATCCACTTCAGCAGCTCGCGCGCGCCGCTGCGGAGGGTGAAGTTGAAGGTTGACATCCCGGTCGTGGTCGCTTGCATCGCGGAAGCTTATGCGCATCGGCCAGCCCATTTCCAGCGCCGCGCAGGAGCACGACGCTGCAGGCAGCAGGCGGGGGCGCTATGCTGGCCGCCCCTGCTTGTGAGACGTCCGCCGTGCGAACCCTATACCCCGCCATCGAGCCGTACCGCGAGTTCACCCTGAAGGTGAGCGATCTGCACACGCTGCACATCGAAGAGTGCGGCACGCCAGAGGGCATTCCGGTGGTGTACCTGCACGGCGGCCCGGGTGCTGGCATCTCGCCCACCCACCGCCGCTTCTTCGATCCGGCGCGGTACCGCATCGTGCTGATCGACCAGCGCGGCAGCGGCCGCTCCACACCGTTCGGCGAACTGCGCGACAACACCACGCAGGATCTGGTGGCCGATATCGAGAAGGTGCGTGAGCACCTGGGCATCGAGCGTTGGCTGGTCTACGGCGGCTCATGGGGTTCGACGTTGTCGCTGGCCTATGCGCAGGCGCATCCCGAACGCGCCACCGGCCTGATCGTGCGTGGCGTGTTCCTCGGCCGCGAGATCGAGAACCGCTGGTTCGCCGAGGCCAACGGCGGTGCGCGCTGGATCTTCCCGGAACGCTGGGAACGCTATGAGGCCTACATACCGGAAGCCGAGCGTGGCGACATGATCGCGGCCTACTGGACGCGCATGGATGGCCCGGATGAAGCGACCCGCATCGAAGCCGCGCAGGCTTGGCTGGGCTGGGAAGACAACGCCGCCACCCTGCAGCACGACGTGGATGCGCAATCCACCGATGACCCGCTGGACACATTGGCAAAGGCCCGCATTGAAGCGCATTACTTCCGCAACAACATCTTCCTGGAGCCGGACCAGCTGCTGCGCGATATCGATCGCATCCGCCACCTGCCCTGCGTGATCGTGCAGGGGCGCTACGACATCATCTGCCCGCCGCGCAGTGCGTGGGATCTGGCCAAGGCCTGGCCGGAAGCCCGGCTGCAGATGGTGACCTCCGGCCACAGCGCGAACGAGCCGGCCACGGTGGATGCGCTGGTGCGGGCGACGGACGCCTTTGCCGACCGTTTCTGAGCAGATGGTAGTGCCGGCCGCTGGCCGGCCTCCCACCGTTCGAGGGTAGCGTCGACTCCGCGTGATCGCTGCTGCGCGGCCAGGTGAATGGCGACCCACCGGCAACGGTCCACGGCCCCATTCTTCGCAGCCCGCTTACAGCTCCGCGCAGAAGATCCGGCGGTGACCACCGCACGGGTGGTTCGCCCTTTCCCCAGGAGCACGCCATGACCGGTTATCGCTGCCTTCCCATCGCTCTCTCGCTATCTGCGGGCCTGCTGCTGGGCGCCTGTTCCAATCCCCAGGAGGCCAGCAAGGCCACCGCCGCCGAGGACGTGACAGAAGTAAGGCTCATCCCTGCCTACGAATCGCTGGACAAGGACAAGGACGGCATCGTCACGCTGGCCGAGGTGGATGCCGTGGCACCGGACTGGGCCGAACGACTGCACGCCTGCGACACCGACCGCAACAAGACGCTGAGCCGCGGCGAGTACGACGTATGCAAGCAGACCAGCGCTTCGCATTGATCCATCATTGAGCCCTCGACTGGCGCTGCGCATGCCGGCTATACCAAGGTATAGCCGGGCTAACCCACGAGCCTCTAGGCCCGTCCCATTCAGGGGCGGACAATAGCGCCACTGGCCAGGGCAATCCTGGCCGGCACCCTCCCCTCATGGAGACGCAGATGGACCCCGACCCTGCCGGGCGCACCGCGCCCCGGATGACCGCTTGTTGCCTGTTCCTGGCGCCTGCCCGCCGGCCCCTGCCTGCCTGAGTGACGGGGGGCCGCCAGGCGCCGTTTGCCTGGAGAGCACCCCCATGTCCTACAAGATCCTCTACATCACCCTGCGCCGCCTGATCGGCGAGCGCGATGTTGCCGCGCTGCGCAGCCAGCTGCTGCAGCACGGCCCCGTGATGTTTGCCCGTTCGCTGTCACTCGGTTCGCCACGCGTGGTGGCCGACGCCTTGTCGCTGCTGCCGATCAGCGAGCGCATCACCGTGCTGCGTCATCTGCCCTATCCGCTGCGTGATGCGATGAAGCCGCTGTGCATCGGCGGCAGCCAGCGCCTGCACATGCAGCCGTGGTCGCCGGCGGTGCTGGCGATGCGCCACGCCTGATCGGTTGCATCCGTTCCGTTCGTGTTCCGGCCCCGGCCGGCTCTGACATTCGAGGAGAGTCCCATGAGCCTGCTCAACGCCTGGTTCAATGCCTTCCTGCGCAGCCGTCGCGCAGGCAACCTGTTCCGCCGCCGTGCGATGCCCGAAGCCGGGTTTGGCCCGGGCAGCGCCGACGCGGCACCGTTCGCGCTCACCACCGGCCTGGTCACCCTGGCCCAGCAGGAGGAAGCCGAGCTGCTGGCCACGCTGGGGTCGCATGCCGATGGCCTCAGCCCGCATGAGGCCGAGGACCGGCTGGCGACGCTCGGCCCCAACGAGGTGGATCACGAAAAGCCGCTGCCGTGGTGGCGGCACCTTTGGCAGTGCTACCGCAATCCGTTCAACCTGCTGCTGACCGTGCTGGCGGCGGTGTCCTGGCTGACCGAGGACATCAAGGCCACCATGGTGATCGGTGCGATGGTGCTGCTGTCCACGCTGATCCGCTTCGTGCAGGAGGGCCGCTCGAACCGTGCAGCCGAGCGGCTGAAGGCGTTGGTCGGCAATACCGCGCGCGTGCTGCGCCGCAATCCCGGTACCGAGGCCGCCGATGTGGCCGACCAGTACTTCGGTGCGCACCTGCACAGCCGGCGCCCGGCGCGCCTGCTGGACCTGCCGATCCGCGAACTGGTGCCCGGCGACCACATCGTGCTGTCGGCCGGCGACATGATTCCGGCCGACTGCCGCGTGCTGACTGCCAAGGACCTGTTCGTGGCACAGGCCGCGATGACCGGCGAGTCGCTGCCGGTGGAGAAGTTCGCGCACCCGGGCGACGGCCTGGCTGGCCTGCTGGAACAGCATAACCTGCTGTTCATGGGCACCAATGTGGTGTCCGGCACTGCCACCGCCGTTGTGCTGGCCACCGGCAACCGCACCTATTTCGGCACGCTGGCCCTGCGCAGCACCGCCACCGACCGTGCGCCGACCGCGTTCCAGGCCGGCGTCAACAGTGTCAGCTGGCTGCTGATCCGCTTCGCGCTGGTGATGGTGCCGTTCGTGCTGCTGATCAACGGCTGGACCAAGGGCGACTGGACCGAGGCGTTCCTGTTCGCGCTGTCGGTGGCGGTGGGCCTGACCCCGGAAATGCTGCCGATGATCGTCACCTCCACCCTGGCCAAGGGCGCGGTGCTGTTGTCGCGGCGCAAGGTCATCGTCAAGCGCCTGGACGCGATCCAGAACTTCGGTGCGATGGAAGTGCTGTGCACCGACAAGACCGGCACCCTCACCCAGGACAGGATCGCGCTGGAGCGGCACACCGATGTGTTCGGCCACGATTCGGAAGACGTGCTGACGTTCGCCTATCTCAACAGCCACTTCCAGACCGGGTTGATCAACCTGCTGGACCGCGCGGTGCTGGAGCACGTGGAGCTGCAGAGCTCGCTGCGGTTGTCGCAGGACTACCACAAGGTGGATGAGATCCCGTTTGACTTCGAGCGCCGCCGCATGTCGGTGGTGGTGTCCGAGCGCGAGGACCATCATGAGCTGATCTGCAAGGGCGCGGTGGAAGAAATGCTGGCGGTGTGCAGCACCGTGCGCGAGAACGGCCAGGACATGCCGCTGGATGAACATCGCCTGGCCCGCGTGCGGCAGACCACCGAAGAGCTGAACGAACAGGGCCTGCGCGTGGTGGCGGTGGCGATGAAAGAGACCGCCGCCAGCCAGACCGCCTACTCACAGGCCGACGAGTGCGGCCTGACCCTGGTCGGCTACGTCGCCTTCCTGGACCCGCCGAAGGAATCGGCAGCGCAGGCGCTGCAGGCGCTGGCCGCGCATGGCGTGGAGGTCAAGGTGTTCACCGGCGACAACGAACTGGTGACCGCCCGCGTCTGCGCGCAGGTGGGGCTGGACGCCGACACCATCCTGACCGGCCCGCAGATCGAGCGCATGGATGACGGCGCGTTGTCGCGGGCACTGCACCACCACCGCGTGTTCGCGCGGCTGACGCCGCTGCACAAGGAACGCCTGGTGCGCGAGCTGCGCGCCCAAGGCAAGGTGGTCGGCTTCCTCGGTGACGGCATCAACGATGCCCCGGCACTGCGTGCGGCCGATATCGGCATCAGCGTGGACAGTGCCGTGGACATCGCCAAGGAGGCGGCTGACATCATCCTGCTGGAAAAGAACCTGATGGTGCTGGAGGAAGGTGTCATCCAGGGCCGGCGCACGTTCAACAACATGCTGAAGTACATCCGCATGACCGCCAGCTCCAACTTCGGCAACGTGTTCTCGGTGCTGGTAGCCTCGGCCTTCCTGCCGTTCCTGCCGATGCTGCCGCTGCAGCTGCTGGTGCAGAACCTGCTGTACGACATCTCGCAGATCGCCATTCCGTTCGACAACGTGGACGAGGAGCTGGTGCGCAAGCCGCTGAAGTGGAACCCAGCGGACATCGGCCGCTTCATGGTGTTCTTCGGGCCGATCAGCTCGATCTTCGACCTGACCTGCTTCGCGCTGATGTGGTACGTGTTCGATGCGCGCACCGCCGGCGACCAGAGCCTGTTCCAGTCCGGCTGGTTCGTGGTCGGCCTGCTGACCCAGACCCTGATCGTGCACATGATCCGTACGCCGAAGGTGCCGTTCCTGCAGAGCATCGCCGCGCCGCCACTGCTGCTGATGACCGGCCTGATCATGTCCATCGGCGTGGCCCTGCCGATGAGCCCGTTGGCCGGTTACTTCAAGCTGCAGGCGCTGCCGGCTGGCTACTGGCCGTTCCTGGTGGCGATCCTGTTCGGCTATGCGGTGCTGACCACCGCGCTGAAGAAGTTCTACATCCGCCGGTACGGCTGGCAGTAAACGCCCGCCGCTTGTCCAGGGAGAAACACAATGGACATCAATCCCAACCTGCCGGCCTTCAACGCCGGCGCGACCTTGAGCTCGCTGATCAGCCTGTCGGTGGCGTTCGTGCTGGGCACGGTCATCGGCCTGGAGCGGCAGCTGCGCCAACGCACCGCCGGCCTGCGCACCAATACGCTGGTAGCGGTGGGCGCGGCAGTGTTCGTCGATCTGGCGGTGCGCTTCCATGACCTGTACGGCGGTCCACCCTCGCCGCTGCATGTGGTGGCCTATGTGATCTCCGGCGTCGGCTTCCTCGGCGCCGGTGCGATCATGAAGGACGGCGCCCAGGTGTCCGGCCTGAACACCGCCGCCACCCTGTGGGGCTCGGCGGCGGTAGGTGCGTGTGCCGGTATCAAGCTGCTGCCCGAGGCGGTGCTGGCGGCAGTGTTCGTGCTGGCCGCCAACACCCTGCTGCGGCCGGTGGTGAACCGCATCCAGCGGCAGCCGCTGCCGGAAGCGTTCAGCGAGGCGACCTATGCGATCAACGTGGTCTGCCAGCGCGAGCAGCAGGCCGAGGTGCTGGACCGGTTGTTGCTGCTGCTTGAGCAGGCGCAGTACCCGGTGCGCGCGGTGGACCAGCGGCCATTCGGCGAGCGTGACGTGGAGATCGAAGCGGTGCTGTATGCCACCACGGTGGATGCCGGTGAGCTCGATGCCGTGCTGGCCACGCTGGCGACCACGCCCGGCGTACTGCAGGGGTTCTGGAACGCCAGCCTGGAGGAGTAGTGCCGGCCGCTGATGGACGCATCCCGCCGGGCATGGCCCGGCGCTACCGTGCACCGCCTTGGTAGGTGCCGACCGTGGTCGGCACAATCCGTCAGGCACCATGACCGCGCACAACCCATGCCGACCAAGGTCGGCATCTACCGAACAGCGCTTTGCTATCCTTTCCACCCACGCCAGGGAGCCATCCCGATGCCATCGCTGTCACCCCGCCGCCCCCTGGTCGTGCTGGCCCTGATCATCGTGATGGCGGCCATCTTCCTGGTCGATACGGTTACCGACTACGCCGTTGCCGCCGCCTGCTTCTACGCTGCCGTCATCCTGGCGGCGTCACGGCGCCTGCCCGCACGCGGTCTCATCCTGCTTGCCGCGGTCTGCATCGCGTTGACCGGCCTCAGTTTCTTCCTGACCCGCTTCGGCACCTACCGCATCGGCCTGGTCAATTCAGCGATCGGCATGCTGGTGATCGGCATCACCACGTATCTGGCATTGAAGATGGAAGCGGCCAAGGCCGCGGTGCAGGATGCGCAGGCCCGCCTGCTGCGGGTTGCCCGCGCCTCCACCGTCGGCGAGCTGACCACCTCCATCGCGCATGAAGTGAATCAGCCGTTGGCGGCCATCGCCAGCAGCGCCGAGGCCAGCCAGCGCTGGTTGGCCCAGGATCCACCGAACCTGGACAAGGCACGTCAGACCATCGCCCGCATCGTCGCCGACGCCCATCGTGCCAGTGACGTGATCGCCCGCATCCGCGGCCTGACCCAGGGCGCTGCACCTGAGCGCCAGGCCTTCGACCTCAACCAGGCCGTGGAGGAAATGCTGGCGCTGTCGCACAGCGAACTGGAGCAGCATGGTGTGACGGTCGCGCTGGTGCTGGGCAGTGACCTGCCCCCTGCCCATGCCGATCGCGTGCAGGTGCAGCAGGTGATCGGCAACCTCATCCTCAACGCCGTCGACGCGATGGCCGGTACGCCCACGGGCGAGCGCAGGCTGTCGCTGCTGACCGCGCATGATGGGCACGGCCACGTCAGCCTGAGCGTGCGCGATCGTGGTATCGGCCTGCCGGCAGAGCAGCCCGACCGCGTGTTCGATGCATTCTGGACCACCAAGTCGAACGGCCTCGGCCTGGGCCTCAGCCTGAGCCGCTCGATGATCGAGGCCAACGGCGGCCATATCCGCGCCGAACGACCAGCAGGCGGCGGTGCCTGCTTCGTCTTCGACCTGCCCATCGCCACGGACGTTCAACATGCGTAAGCCCGCTGCCCCAGCCATTGATCCAGCACCCATCGTCTACGTAATCGACGACGACCCGTCGGTGCGCGCGGCACTGGAAGACCTGCTGGCCTCGATGGGCCTGCAGGTGCGCGCCTTCGCTTCCACCCAGGCGTTCCTCGAACACGAACTGGAAGATGCACCGGCCTGCCTGGTGCTGGACGTGCGCATGCCCGGCCAGAGTGGGCTGGAGTTCCATCGCACGATGGGCAGTCACGGTCTGCAGCTGCCGGTGGTGTTCATCACCGGCCACGGCGACATTGCGATGGGCGTCAACGCGATCAAGGACGGCGCCATCGAGTTCCTGACCAAGCCCTTCCGCGACCAGGAACTGCTGGATGCCATCCACAAGGGCATCGAGATCGACCGCCAGCGCCGCCGCGAGGACGACGTACTCGGCGCGCTCCAGCAGCGCTGGGATTCGCTGAACGCGGGCGAGCGCGAGGTGGTCGATGGCGTGGTACGCGGCCGCCTCAACAAGCAGATCGCCGGCGACCTCGGCGTCAGCGAGATCACGGTGAAGGTGCGCCGTGCGCAGGTGATGCGCAAGATGGGCGCACGCACCCTGGTCGACCTGGTGCGGATGTATGACCGCCTGCAGGCCGGCAGCGCTTGACTCCGGGAACGCTCTATTCCGGCTCCGGCAACACATAGACCAACCGGTAGTCGTGGCGGCCTTCACTGATGGAGATCTCCAGTGTGCCGCTTAGACCGAGCAGTCCTTCACTGCCCGAATCGGGCACCACCACCACGTTCAGCTCCGGCGTTCCCCGAGTCATCAGACCGTTGTGCTGCAAGGTAAAAGCGCCCTGACGCCCAGCCAGCGTGGCCGTTACCCGTTCCATCGCCACATAGCCCGCTGAGCCCTGCACCGGGCTGCGGAATGCCAGCATCTGGCCGACACTGCTGCCCTGCAGGTCACCATGGAAGACCTTGTCGATCGACATCACCCCGATCGGGCCGTCGTTGCCACCGATCGGCAGCAGCTTCACTTCAAAGGTTCCGCGCGCTTCGCCCTGCATCCTGCTCTCCCTCGTCGATAATGCGGCAACGGCGCGTGCGGATCATGCGCGCCGCAGGCGACGCTTCAACTGCGTATCCATCAAGCCCACCGCCAGCAGCACCGCGCTGGTCAGCCAGCCGGCGCCCAGCAGATGGGTGTGCGGCAAAACCACCCCCAACACGACCAACGCCACTGCACCGACCAGATGCGAATACGGGGCGCGCCCGTACACGATGCGCTTGTACAAGGCGCTGCCCAGCAGGTAGATCAACGGTCCGGCAACCAGCACCGTAGCGTAGACCAGGGTCACCGCCGCGCCAGGATGGTCCATGACCAGGTCATTGCCGACCGCGGTGGCGATGATGCCGGCGATCAGCAGCGCATGCACGTAGTGGAAGTTGGCCCCCATCCGCCCGGCGTCCTCGGAATGGGTGATCGCCGCGGTGGCATCGCGGCTGGAGATGCCGAAATACAACCACCACATGGCGATGGTGCCGGCGAAGGTGGCCAGCACCGCCGAGACCACATCGCCGCTCCAGTGCTCGACCTCGCTGAGCACGCCGCCAGTGGCCAGCAACGTTTCACCCAGCGCGACGATGACGAACAACTGGCAACGTTCGGCCAGGTGCCCGCCTTCGATGGTCCACTCGCGGGTGTGCGAACGGCCCAACCCCGGAAACGCGAAGCCGAACATCGGCGAGATGTACTCGCAGGCCACCGCCACCGCCCACAAGGCCAGGCGCAGGTTGCCCTCGGCAGCAGCGCCTGCCAGCCAGAAGCAGGCCGACACGCTCACCCACGCCAGCATGCGGCGGAAATTGGGCGCCAGCGGATGGTTGCGCCCGACCTCCAGCAGCACGAACACCGTGCGCCCGACCTGCATGGTGGCGTAGGCCCCCGCGAAGACCCAGGCGCGTTCAGCGAAGGCCTCGGGAATGGACGAGGACATCAGCAACGCCAGCAGCATGGTGACGAACAGCAGGCTGCGGATGCGTGGCGTCTCCGGATCGAACCAGTTGCTGACCCAGCAGGCGTACTGCCAGCCCAGCCAGACCGCGAACCACAGCACCAGGGTCTGCATCACCCCGACCAGATCCAGGTGATGCAGCAGATGGTGGCTGAGCTGGGTAACCGCAAACACGTAGACGAGGTCGAAGAACAGCTCTTCGTAGGTCACGCGGGCGTGGTGGCCATCGCGCTGGCGCAGGGCAGGCAGTCGCAGTCGTGTGCTCATGGCCGTCCTTCAGCGCGCCAGGCGCCAGTACAGCAGACCGGCCAGCAAGGCCGGCACCGCGAACACCAGCAGCAGGATCGGCAGCTCCTCCCGGACGGCGTAGCCGGCCTTGCTCACGCCCACCCACATGTTGGCCACCGTCACCAGCAGCCAGGTGGCGATGAACGCGATCAGGGCCGTGGGCAGCTGTGACTGGCCTACGCTCCACAGCCGCCCGAAGAGCAGGAACACCCCCAACAACAGCACCCCAGCCACCATCACCAGAAGCACGTGCATGGTCCATCTCCTTGAGCCTGCTGGCAGGCTAGCCGCGGCCGATTCTGCGCTCCAGCCGATGATCGTGGTTTCACTTTCCAGCCTCGCCGAACAATCCCGATCCCCGAACGACATAGCAAACGAGAACGGTTCCCATTAGTATTGCGTCATCGCGCAGGGATGCCCTCCCCGTGCCCGCCCCTTGCCCCTGCTTCCGGTCCGGATGTCCCCACTACCTTCACCACACCCTCCTGCGCTGCCGCTGGTGTCCTCGCTGGTGCGCCACTACGAGGAACTGGTGGAGTACCTGCGCTGCCGTTTCCGGTCGCCAGGGCTGGCCCGTGAAGTGGTGCACGACGTCTGCGTGCGGCTGCTGGAACGCCCCGCCGCCTACGATGCACGGCAACCCATCGCACTGCTGCGGCGCATCGCCCACGATGCGGCGGTGGACCGCTGCCGCGCCGAGGCTCTGCGCCGGCACTGGGTGGAGTCGCGTGCCGAACTGCCCGATGACGCCTGCCCACGCCCAGGCCCCGAGCAGCAGGCGCAGGGACAGCAGGCGTTGCAGCGCCTGAGCGCGACCATCGAGCGCATGCCCTGCCGGCGCCGGCAGGTCTTCATCCTGCACAAGATCCACGCGCTGCCGCAGGCCGACGTCGCGCAGCGCATGGGCATCGGCCTGAAGGCGGTGGAGCGTCACCTGCGGCTGGCCATGGCCGATTGCCGCCAGCAGGGCACGCTGCAATGAGCGATGCACCTGCACCACCGCCGCCACCCGAAGTCCCCAGCACCGACCAGATCCTGGACCAGCATCGGGACGCCCTGAAGCAACGCTTTCCGCTGCCCGACCCGGAAACGCTGCGCCGCCGGGGTGGCGGCGCGAAGCGGGTACTGCCCGTGTTGCTGGTGCTGGCCGGCGCCGTACTCGTGGCCGACCCGGCCTGGCAGGTCCGCGATTACCAGACCGGCGTGGGCGAACGCCGTGAACTCGTCCTGGCCGACGGCAGTCGGGTACAGCTGGATGCAGGCACCCGCGTGCAGGTGCGCCGCCATCTGCGCTCCCGGCAGGTGCTGCTGGAACAAGGGCGGGCACGCTTCGAGGTGCAGCACTCGGCCTGGCGACGCTTCGGGGTGGATGCCGGCCCGGTCCACGTGCGCAATTACGGCACGGTGTTCGACGTCGACCGCCAGGGGGAACTGAGCGAAGTGACACTGTGGCGCGGCGAGGTCGGCGTGCGCGTCGACGAGGGCGGCAGCGAACAGCGGCTGAAGCCAGGGCAGCGCCTGCTGGCCCAGCGCGGTTCGCTGTCACCTCCGGAAGCCATCGATCCAGAGCAGGCGGACTGGACCACCGGACGCCTGCAGTTCGACCGCATGCCACTGAGCGAGGTCCTGCGCATCCTGCAGCGTTATCACGACCGTCCCATCGTGCTGGACGACCCGACACTGGGGCCGCTGCAGGTGTCGGGTGTATTCGACGCCGACCGCGCCGAGACCGTACTCGCGCTGCTGCCCGAGATCCTGCCGGTACAGGTGCACACCACTTCCGATGGCAGCCTGCATCTGCGCGCCCGCGATTGAATGCCACACCGAGGGTGGGTTGCGCGCCGTCCCATCCGGCAAGTGCTTGAACCCTTCCGAAGGACCCCCGCATGACCCGCCCTGTTCCGCCTGCCACCCTGCGCCGGCTGGCCCCCACCCTGCTCGCTGCCTGCCTGTGTGCGGCCCTGCCGGCTACGGCACAGACCGCTGCGTCCGCGCCCGTCGAGCTGCACCTGCCGGCCGGCCCGCTGCAGGTCTCGCTCAGTTCGCTGGCGCGGCAGAGTGGCATCCAGCTGTTGTTCGCCGCCGACAGCGTGAGCGGCCGCAGCGCCCCGGCTGTTGATGGTCGCTACACCCCGCGTGAGGCCCTGCAACGGCTGCTGGCAGGCCAGGGCCTGGCCCTGCAGGAACGTTCGCCGGGTGTGTTCGTGGTGAGTGCCGCGCCAGCGCCGGCGAAGCCGCGCACCCCGGCCCGGGCCGCATCATCGGCGCCGTCATCCGCCACGACGACGTCGCTGGCCCGCGTTACGGTCTCGGCCTCGACCGCGCGCATGCCGCAGGGCGAGACCGCCATGCCCAATACCATCACGGTGCTGACCCGCGAGGACATCGCCCAGCAGCTGGCGCTGGGTTCGGATGTGTCGCGGGTGCTGTCGTCACAGATCCCGGCATTTGCCCCGGCGCGCGAAAAGATGTCCAACTACGGCGAAACCCTGCGTGGCCGCAGCATCCTGTACATGGTCGACGGCGTGCCGCAGTCCACGCCGCTGCGCGATGGCTCGCGTGATTCGCACACCATCGACCCGGCGATGATCGAACGCATCGAGGTCATCCACGGCGCCAACGCGCTGCAGGGCATCGGCGGCACCGGCGGCATCGTCAACATCATCACCCGCAGTGCGCCCAGTGAGCCGGGCGCGTTCCTGCTCGACACCAACGTCAGCTACAGCGCTGCCCTGCCCAGCCGCCACGACGACAATGGCCAGCGCGGCTCGGCCCTGGTGGGCGTGCGCGGCGAGCAGTTCGACCTGGTGGCTGGCCTGGCCTATGAGAAGCAGGGCCTGTACCACGACGGCGAGGGCCGATCGATCGGCACCAACGCGCAGGGCGAGCTGATGGACTCGACCTCATCGAACGTGTTCGCCAAGCTGGGCTGGAACATTGCCGAGGGCCATCGCCTGCAGGTCATGGCCAACCGCTACGAACTGCGCGGGATGGACAACTACCTGGCCATCAACGGTGACTATCGGACCGGTCGCCCGACCATTTCGGTCCCCGGCGATACGCCACTCGATCCGCCGATGAACCGCTCGCGTTCGCTGACGGTGGACTACAGCGCCGCCGACCTGCTCGGTGGCCGTTTTCAGGCGCAGGCCTTCGCGGTGGATTTCGAAGGCCGCTACGGTGCCAGCCAGTGGGACCCGTGGGGCAACACCGGCGCCAACGCCGCCTGGGACCAGACCCAGAACGAATCGGACAAGCGCGGCTTCAAGCTGACCCAGAGCTGGACCCGCGTCGCCGACACCACGCTGGACGTGACCCTGGGCCTGGACGGCCTGCGCGACCGCACCCACCAGGTGCTGCTGGCCAGTGGCATGAACTGGGTGCCGCAGACCACCTACCAGAGCCTGTCACCGCTGCTGCAGCTGCACTGGTGGCCGACCGATCACCTGATGCTGTCCGGCGGCCTGCGTTACGAGAAGGGCGAGCTGGACGTGGGTGACTACACCACCCTGCCCCGCTACGGCGCTCGCAAGGTGGCTGGCGGCAAGCCGACCATGAGCGAGACCCTGCCCAACTTCGGCGCGGTCTGGTACATCAACGATCGCCTCAACGCCTACGCCTCGTATTCGGAAGGCTACACCGTGGCCGACGTCGGCCGCGTGCTGCGCGCGATCAACCGCGACGGACAACGCGTGGACAGCCTCATCGACCTGTCACCGGTGGTGTCGGACAACCGCGAGATCGGCCTGGAGTACGACGATGGCCGCTTCAGCGGCGACATCGCCTACTACACCTCCGAATCCAAGCTCGGCTCGGTACTGATCTACGATCCGGGCATCGATGCCTATGCGGTGCAGCGCCAGGCCACCCGCGTGGAAGGCTTTGAAAGCAACCTGCGCCTGCGGTTGGGCGACAGCCGGCTTGGCCTGGGCTATGCGCGCGCCAACGGCCGCTACGACGCCGACGTTGACGGCCGCCTCGACAGCGACCTGGCTGGTGTGAACATCGCACCGAACCGGCTGACCGCGTTCTGGGAACAGAGCTGGACGCCGCAGCTCAGCACCCGCCTGCAGGCCAGCCATGCCTTCGACCGCGACTTCGACCTGCGTGGCACGCAGGTGGCGGAGTTCAAGGGTTACACCACTCTGGATCTGGTCGCGCGCTATACGCTGGACAAGCATGCCTTCACGCTGGGCGTGCAGAACCTGGCGGACAAGCAGTACATCAGCTACTACTCGCAGACCACGCCATCGAACCCGAGCTATTTCTCCGGCCGCGGCCGGGTGCTGACGCTGGGGTGGCAGTACCGGTACTGATCCATGGCGCCCTTATGGGAGCCATGAAATCTATGCGAGACGCGATGAAGGAGGCCCATGCTAGTTTCTGGGCCTCCTTCAAACGGACGTGAACCATGCGTTGTTCCCTGCTCGCCTTCGCCCTGGCCGCTGTTCTTCCGGTCGCGCACGCCAGTGCCGCCGAGGCACCACTGCCGCAGCTGCGGGCCTACACCGTGGATGCATCCTGGCTGCAGCCGATGGAGCCGCTACAGATCGCCGACCACACCTGGCAGATCGGTACCTGGAACCTGACCGCGCTGCTGGTGCAGACCGCCGAGGGCGCAGTACTGCTGGACGGCGGCATGCCACAGATGGCCGGCCACCTGCTGGACAACATGAAGTTGCGCGGCATGGCCCCGCAGGACCTGCAACTGATCCTGCTCAGCCATGCGCATGCCGACCACGCCGGCCCGGTGGCCGAGCTCAAGCGTCGCACCGGCGCGCACGTGGTGGCCAACGCCGAATCGGCTGTGCTGCTGGCGCGCGGCGGCAGCAACGACCTGCACTTTGGCGACGGCATCACCTATCCGCCCACCAGCGCCGACCGCATCATCATGGATGGCGAAGTGGTCACGGTGGGCGGCATCGAATTCACCGCGCACTTCATGCCGGGGCACACACCGGGCAGCACCGCCTGGACCTGGACTGACACCCGCGATGGCAAGCCGGTGCGCATCGCATACGCCGACAGCCTGAGTGCACCGGGGTATCAGTTGAAGGGCAACCCGCGTTATCCGCGCCTGATCGAGGACTACAAGCGCAGCTTCACCACCGTGCGTGGCCTGCCCTGCGACCTGCTGCTGACCCCGCACCCTGGCGCCAGCAACTGGAACTATGCCGCCGGCAGCAAGGCCGGCGCCAAGGCACTGACCTGCAGCGCCTACGCGGATGCGGCCGAGAAGACGTTCGACGCGCAGTTGGCCAAGGAAACTGCGGCACACCGCTGATCCTGTAGAGCCGAGCCCATGCTCGGCTTGCTGGCAGAAAGCAGCCGAGCATGGGCTCGGCTCTACAGAGAGCGCATCGAAGGGTGCCGGTCAGAACGACCGGCACCTCCGCCTGTCAGCCCCCCTGCCCGTGCTGGGCGTACGGCTCGGTGCTGCCGTCGGCGCGTACCAGCTCAACGGTATACGGCTGCACGTAGCCATCCGGCATTTCCATGCCCGGCGAACCGGCCGGCATGCCCGGCAACACCAGGCCGCGCGCTGCGGGCCGCTCGGCCAGCAGTCGCTTGATGTCCTCGGCCGGGATGTGGCCTTCAACCACGTAACCACCGATCTCGGCGGTGTGGCAGGACGCCTTGCCGACCGGTACACCCAGGCGGACCTTGATCGGGTTCATGTCGTCGGTGTCGCGCACATCCACCTGGAAGCCTTCGGCCTTCAGGTGATCGACCCAGATACCGCAGCAGCCACAGCTGGCAGTCTTGTGCACGATGGCGATGGGCAGTGCAGGATCCACCTGCGACGGACCGGCCATGATCGGTGCCGCGGGGGCTTCGCTGGCAACCGGCGTGGCGGCGGATTCTTCGGCGGCACGCGCGCAGGCGGTGGTGGCCAGCACGGTGCCCAGCAGCAGGCCGAGGGAGAGAGAACGGTTCATGGTGTTGATTCCTTTGCAGATGCGGGCAACGCGGCCCGATGCCTGCGCATCGAAGGCACAGGCAGAGTCGAGAATGAGTCGAGCAGCTATGGCAGGCACTTGAGGCCTGCAGGGAATCACACGATGGGAGGCCGTAACGGGTCCGGCAACGGCGGCGGTGCGCGTTGCTGGGCGCTGGCTGGCAAAGGCGCCTCACGCCATGGCAAGGCGGGCGTTCCGCTCAGGGAGGCCAGCATGCCGAGGCTGGCCGGCGGGCATTCGCACTCATTGCTCTGGCAGACCGTTGATGCTGCATCGTCGCAGCATCCGGCCATGGCCGCCGAATGCGGTGCAGCGCAATGGTCCTGGCTGGCCGGGCCGCTGTACGAAGACGCGGCGAGCGCCAGCGCCGGTGCATTCAGCACCAGGGCGACAAGCAACATCCATCGCAGCAGCAGGCCAGGGAGGTTCACACGCCGATGATAGCCGATGCGCGCGCTACGCAATCGCCGCGGCCATCGCCTGCACCCGCACCGGAATCGACTTGGCGGCGGGCGTGCCGCTGATGCGGTCGTAGTAGTCCAGCGGCAACAACGGGTTCAGCTCCGGGTAGTAACCGGCCAGCGCGCCGCGCGGCATCGGGTAGTCCAGCACGGTCAGGCCCTCGATGCGCCGCTGCACGCCATCGCCGCTGATCGTCTCCAGGCTGACCAGCGCCTCCTTCTGCAGTCCGCGCGCCAGCCGGTCCTCGATATTCATGAACAGCACCATGCGATCGTTGTACACGCCGCGATAGCGATCGTTGTAGCTGTAGATGGTGGTGTTGTACTGATCGTGCGAGCGTACCGTGGCCAAC
Source organism: Stenotrophomonas sp. AS012628 (assembly GCF_010608305.1). Lineage (NCBI taxonomy): Bacteria > Pseudomonadati > Pseudomonadota > Gammaproteobacteria > Lysobacterales > Lysobacteraceae > Stenotrophomonas > Stenotrophomonas sp. AS012628. Next base: position 22,153 of record NZ_VMBJ01000005.1, read on the forward strand.
CGCAACATGTCCGGATCGTGCACCGGATCGTCCACGTCCAGGCCGGGCATCACCAGGATGTTGGCCTTGCCATTGGGCGTGGGCCAGACGCGGCGGCGCGGCGGAATGTCCAGATGGAAGCCGTGTGGCTGCTGGATGCGCTCGTTGAAGCCGGTGTAGATCTCCGGGTACACGGCAGCGATCAGATCGCGGATGGGCGCATAGTCGTGCATGCAGCGCGCCCAGTCGACCTTGCTGTGCGGCAGCGCAGCCATCGCCATGCGGCAGACGATCTCGACCTCAGGCAGCACCTCGGTGCTGACCGGTTCGAGCACGCCGCGCGAGGCGGTCACGTTCGACATCGCGTCTTCGATGGTGACGAACTGCTCGCCGGCCGGCGTGACGATGCGCTCCGAGCGCGCCACCACCGGCAGGATCAGCGCATCGCGGCCATGAACCAGATGACCGCGGTTGAGCTTGGTGGCGATGCCCACGGTCAGGTCCAGCCCACGCATCGCTTCATACGCGCGAGGCGTATCGGGCACCGCATGGATGAAGTTGCCACCCAGACCGATGAACACCTTGGCGCTGCCGTCCAGCATCGCCTCGATGGATTCGACCACATGATGGCCATGCTCACGCGGCGGATCGAAGCCGAACACCTGCTGCACGCGGTCCAGATAGGCCGGCTTGGGCTTCTCGTCGATGCCGACGGTGCGGTCGCCCTGCACATTGGAATGCCCACGGATCGGCCCGATGCCCGCACCGGGCTTGCCGAAGTTGCCGCGCAGCATCAGCAGGCTGGCGACCTGCTGCAGCAGGCGCGAGCCATACTGGTGCTGGGTCAGCCCCATGCCGTAGCAGATCACGGTGGCCTTGGAGCGGATGTAGATCTCCGCACAGCGCCGGATCTGCGCCTGCGAAATGCCGGACACCTGCACGATCTCGTCCCAGTCCTGCGCCATCACGTCTTCGCGAAGCGCCTCCAGCCCCACCGTGTGTTCTGACAGGAAATCATGGTCGAGCACGCGCTCGCCCTGCGCCTCGCGCTCGAACATCACCTTCATCATGCCCTTGATCAGCGCCAGGTCGCCGCCGATGCGCACGTGCACGAACTCGCTGGTGATCTCGGTCGAACCGAACGTGGCCATCTGCACCACGTCCTGCGGCTCGGCAAAGCGGATCAGCGCGCGCTCGGGCATCGGATTGACCGCCACGATCGGGATGCCGCGTTTGCGCGCCTCGACCAGGTTGCTCATCATCCGCGGTGAATTGGTGCCGGTGTTCTGGCCGATCACGAAGATCGCCTCGGCGTGCTCGAAATCCTGCAGCACGATCGTGCCCTTGCCCACCCCGATGGCCGGCGGCAGGCCGCGGCTGGTCGGCTCGTGGCACATGTTCGAGCAGTCCGGGAAGTTGTTGGTACCGAACTCGCGCACAAAGATCGAATACAGGAACGCCGCTTCATTGGGCGTGCGCCCGGAAGTGTAGAACTCGGCCTGGTGCGGGCTGTCCAGCGCCTGCAGGTGGCGGCCGATCAGCGCGAAGGCATCATCCCAGCTGCACGGCACGTAGTGGTCGGTGGCTGCGTCGTAGCGCATCGGCTCGGTCAGCCGGCCCTGCATCTCCAGCCAGTAGTCGGTCTGCGCCATCAGTTCGGTGACGGTGTGCTGGGCGAACAACTCGCGGCCGGCGCGGAACTGGGTGGCTTCCCAGGCCAGTGCCTTCGCGCCGTTCTCGCAGAACTCCAGCTTCTTGCGTTCGTCGGCGTCGGGGAACGCACAGCTGGGGCACTTGAAGCCACCCGGCTGGTTCATCGCCAGCAACGCCTTCGAGCCTTTGCCGATCACGCTTTGCTGCAGCAGCACCTTGGCCGTGGCACCGGCGGCACCCCAGCCACCGGCCGGCTGGTTGTACGGCTTGTAACGCGGTGGCTTCTGCTCGGACATGTTCGGGGACCTTACGGTAGGAACGCGGCAACAATGGGCACATCGCAGTCCGGCGGCGCTTTCAATCGCACGGCCAGCCCCACAGTCAAACACGGCCTGCACGGCTTCGCCAGTGGCTGCGCGCTGTTTTCAGCGCAGCCTGCCATGACAACGGTTACACCTGCGTCAGCGCACGGCCACTGCGCTATTCTCGATGCCGTGGGTGGTCCACCACCTGCGTATTTCCTTAGTCCGGACGCGCTGCATGCCAGATTCGACCCCACCGCACACCCCGCCTGCCGGCACGGCCCTGCGCCCGTTGCAGCGCTGGCGCAGCAAGGGGCAGCAGCCGCAGATCGACGTGGTGGCCGAGGAAGTGCCGGTGGCGCTGCGTTACAACGGCGCCGCCTTCGCGGTGATGATGGCCACACCCTGCGACCTGGAGGACTTTGCGCTGGGGTTCTCGCTCAGCGAGGGATTGATCGCTACGCCTGCCCAATTGCTGACCATCGAGGTGCGACCGCAACTGGAAGGCATCGAGCTGCAGATGACCGTGACCGAGGATGCACCCGGTGCCGACCTGGATCCGGCCAACGGGCGCCTGCTGCCCGGCCGCGGTGGCTGCGGCCTGTGCGGCACGCGCCAGCTGGAGGAAGTGCTGCGGCCGCTGCCCGAGGTGCGCGAACGGCGAACCTACCCGCCAGCAGCCCTGCAACGGGCGCTGGCCACACTGGTGCAGCATCAGCCGATGAATGCGGTGAGCGGTTCGACCCATGCCGCGGCCTGGGCCGACGCCAGCGGTCGCATCGGCTGGGTGCGCGAAGACGTCGGCCGCCACAACGCGCTGGACAAGCTGATCGGCGCCCTGCATCACAATGAACACACGATCGAGGGGGGGCTGCTGGTGATTTCCAGCCGCGCCAGCTACGAAATGGTCAGCAAAGCCGTACGGGCCGGCGTCAGCGTACTGGCTGCTGTCTCGGCACCGACCGCGCTGGCGATCGACCTTGCCCGTAGTGCAGGCCTGTGCCTGGTCGGGTTCGCGCGGGAAAGCGGATTCAACGTGTATACCCATCCCGAGCGGCTGCAGGCGAACGATAACCGGGACGACTGAGAACGACCGGGAGCACGACGCCCCCGGTCTGGCACAGCTCAGCGCAGCGCCACCTTCGGGAAGTCCACCGGCACGTCGAACGCTACGTTGACGTAGTTCGTGAACAGGTTGAGCGCTACGTGGGCGAGGATCTCAACGATCTGCTCATCGTCGAAGCCGGCCGCACGCAGCGCCTGCACATCGCCATCGGTGACCTGCGCACGCTGCTCGACTACCTTCAGCGCGAAGTCCAATGCCGCCGAGGTGGCCGGATCGCTGGACTGACCGATCTGTGCAGCGGCCATCTGCTCGCTGCTGGCACCCGCCTTGCGGCCCAGCGCGGTGTGTGCGGCCAGGCAATACTCGCAGGCATTGCGGTTGGCGATGGCCACGGCGATCTGCTCGCCCAGCAGCGGCGACAGGCGACCGCCGCCCACCGCGCCGAACGAACCCCACATGCTCTGCAGGGCGGCTGGCGAGTTGGCCACGGCGCGGAACATGGCCGGGGTGGCGCCGAAGGCAGCGTGGACCTGACCCAGCAGGGCCTCGCGGTCGGCGGTGGTGTTGGCGGCATCGATCAGGGGGACACGGGACATGGTGGATCTCCTTGGGAAAGCGCCCGGGATTGGACGACCCGCTCATCCTAGGTAGACTCGCTGGACGCTTCAGGCGCAATCAGCCACACATGTTGTCCATTCATCCATGAGCACGCCCACCGACACCTCCCCACCCGACCGTCTCTCCTCCCTGCTGGAACGCTTCCGGGTGCAGGCCGCGCTGTTCCACAGCGGTCCGCTGTGCGGGCGCCATGTCTTCGAGCCGCAGCCCGGTCGTGCCTTCCTGCACATCCTGCGCCAGGGTGAAATGGAGGTCCGTCATCCCGACGGCGATATCGCGCTGCCCCGGTTGAAGATCGACACACCCAGCCTGCTGCTGTATCCGCAACCGCTGCACCATGTGTTCTTCAATGCACCGCTGGAAGGCCCGGATTTCACCTGCGCCACGCTGGATTTCGATGGCGGCGCGCGTAATCCGATCGTGCAGTCGCTGCCGCCGGTGATGGTGGTGCCACTGGCCGCGATCGGCGAACTGGATGACACCCTGCACCTGCTGTTCGCCGAGGCCGATCGCCAGCGCTGTGGTTCACGGCTGCTGACCAACCGCCTGTTCGAGGTCGCGCTGATCCAGATCCTGCGCTGGGTGGTGGACCACCCGGATGCGGCCGGCGTCAGCCATGGGCTGATGCGGGGGCTGTCCGATGTACGGCTGGCACGCACACTGGTGGCGATGCACCAGGCGCCACAGGACGAATGGACGCTGCCGCGCATGGCCGCGACGGCCGGCATGTCGCGCAGCGCGTTCGCGGCCGTGTTCAAGGACGTGATGCAGGCAACGCCGGCCAGTTATCTGCTGGACTGGCGGCTGAGCCTGGCCTGCGCGCAATTGAGGGCCGGCGTGGCGGTCAAGCAGGTGGCGATCGAGGTGGGCTTTGCCGATACCGCGTCACTGTCGAAAGCGTTCCGCAAACGGTTGGGGGCCTCGCCGAGGGCGTGGTTGGCCGCGAGCGCAGCGCCGGCTGGGTAAATAGGTAACGGGTAGAGTCGACCGCGGGTCAGCTATCGCGCGAAGCGCGGGGGTTTCGTTGCCTGACCGGAGAGCAGTCGAGCATGGCTCGACGCTACAAGTGCGGTGACCCATCAGGCTTCGCCAGCAGCCCGGCGATGCGCTCGGCAACCTGGGCACGTACGCCTTCGTCCAGCTGCCCTTCGTACATCGCCTCGTAGATCCACAGGCCATCGGCGGCCAGCCGCGCCACGAAATTGTCGAGCGCTGCGCTGTCTTCCGCTGTACCCGCCTCCGGCGGCAGCGGTGCCCAGCGACGCACCGCCGGTCCCCACGGGCGCTCTTCGGCGTCCGGGTCGGCCGATTCGAGCATGAACATCAGCTCGGCACGGGTGGCGCTCTGGGCCGACACGCGCACGAAGGTCTGGTAACGCTCCAACGCGGTGGCCTGCTCGGCGGTCTTGCCCAGCAACGCTTCCATCGACGTCTCCCAGGCCTGTACCAGGTGTTCGTCGATCCCCCGCAGCAGCGCCTCGCGCGACGGGAAGTGGTACAGCAGGCCACCACGTGTCAGCTGGGCCTCGGCCGCCACCGACTCGAAGGTCACCGCGCGCACGCCGTCACGATTGATCACGTTGACGGCGGCGTCGAGGATGCGATCGCGCTTGCTGGTTCTCATCGCTTCATTTTACGCGATCGGCCGCGCCTTCGCGGCTGCCGACGCGGCCGCGCAGCAGGCGCGCGATGATCGCCGCACCCAGCGCCAGCACCGCCGTGATCACCAGCAGCACGATCTGGTAGCCACGGTCATACGCGGCCGTAGCCAGTGCGAACCACTCGCCCTGCCCGCTCTCGCGCGCGGCATGCAGCGCCTGGGTGAAACCCTCGCGGGCAAGCGCGGGCATATCGGCCGAGACCGGCAGGAACGCGCTGTACATTGCGGCACTCAAGCTGCCCAGCATCGCCACCGCCAGCAGGCCACCGAACTCATAGGACACTTCTTCCACCGACGAGGCCATGCCCGCACGGTGCGCCGGCACGTTGTTGAGGATGGCGGTGGACGCCACCGAGATGGCCGAACCCATACCGAAGCCGGTGATGGCCATGCCAGCCACCACCCAACCAAGGCCGTGCAGGAAGCCGAACGCCACCACGCCGACGCCCAGCGCACCTGCGGCCAGGCCACCACAGATCAGCGGGCGCAGGCCAACCCGGTGCAGGATGCTGCCGCCGAGCAGCGCACTGGGCAGGCTGCCCAGTGCCGCCACCGACACCAGCAGGCCCGCCTGCAGCGGCGTGAAACCTGCCACCAGCTGGAAGCGCTGCGTGGTGACCAACTGCAGGCCGGCCATCGCGAACAGGGTGAACACCGCCGACAGCGTGCCGGCCAGGAACGCCGGATTACGGAAGATCGCAAAGTCCAGCAGCGGGTACGGCAGCTGCTGCTGGCGGCGCGCGAATGCCGCACCGCTGATGACGGCCAACACCAGCGCGGCTGCGCCCAGCGCATATGAGGGCGGCGTGGCGATCAGCGACTTGATCGCCAGCACCAGGCCGGACAGTGCAGCCAATGCCAGCACTGACGACACCAGGTCCCATGGCCGCGAGATGTCGCGCTGTCCTTCCGGCGCCAGCAGCAGCGTGGCCACGAACGCGACCACCACCACCGGCACGTTGATCAGGAACACCGAGCCCCACCAGAAGTGCTGCAGCAGCCAGCCGCCAATGATCGGGCCGAGCGCCGCACCGACGATGGCGACCGAACCCCAGATCGCGATGGCGATGTTGCGTTCGCGTTCTTCGTGGAAGCTCAGTCCGATCAACGCCAACGTGGCCGGCATCATCGCTGCGGCACCGATCGCCAGGAATGCACGCGCGGCAATCAGCTGCGTTGCGGTGTCAGCGAACGCCGCTGCCAGCGAGGCGACGCCGAACACCACCAGGCCGATCAGGAACATGCGCCGGTGACCGATGCGGTCGCCCAGCGTGCCCGCACCCAGCAGCAGCCCGGCCATCACCAGCGGATAGGCGTTGATGATCCACAGCGCCTGGCCGGCACTGGCCGAGAGTTCCTCGGTCAGGGTGGGCAGCGCGGTGTAGAGCACGGAGTTGTCGAGCGTGACCAGCAGCAGGCCAGCGGCGACGGTGAACAACAGTGCCCAGCGACGGGCACGCGACAGGGCCGGCGCACCGGCCAAGGGCTGGGACAAAGCCATGGGAGAACCTGATCGGGGGTGGAATACGGCCATAACTATACAGGATGTCCTGTATAGTTATGAAAACAGCGCCACCAATTCAGATTGGGGCCCGGGCAATGTTCATGTTGTCGTGCCCCTCATGCCGGGTCGTGCCCGGTGTCAGGGATCATCACCGGCAATCTTCCGGCAGTGCGGCAATCGCCGATACCACCGCCGCCTGCATGCCCTTCCCCACGGCCATGTCCAGTTCCCCGCCAGTTCCCCCATGCTGGCGCCGCAGCTCGTCCTCGCACAGGCCGCGCACCCGCGCACGGGCATTCGCGCGCAGGCTGCTGCACCGCCAGTCGGCGCCACCCAGCGGCAGCACCGAATACACCACGCTGTTGCAGGCGTTGCCGGCACGCTGCTGCAGCGACAGTCCACCAGAATCCCGCGGTTCGCTGCTGCGTTGCGGGTCGAAGTAGCTGTCCGGAAACGTGCGCGCATACTGTTCGATGTCCACGGCCATGCTGCGCCCACCGGCCAACGGCATCTGCAGCGGCTGCCCGCACGGCGTCGCATCGGCGCGGTGCTGGATGTACTGGTAGATCGGCCGGTCCAGCGATGGGTCCTGCTGGGTCACCGCGCTGACTGCCGCCAGCACCGGCAGCGATGCACGATTGGCCATGCGCGCCAGCAGCCCCGCCTGCGCCGGCTGGCAGCGGTCGCGCAATGTTGCTGCGAGCAGGAAGAGCACGTCGTTGCGAAACGCGGGGTCATCACCCAGACGCTGTTCGATACGCTGGCTGGCATCGGACGCCGGTGCCGGAAACGCGACCGCAGTCGGCGCGGTGGGTGCGCGCTGCCGCTGCCACCACACCAGCAGCACCACCGCGCCCAGCAGCACCCCGGTAGCCATGAGCCATCGCCTGCGCATCAGTTGCGGATCGCCGTCAGCGTGGCTGCCGCGGCATCGTAGGACGCGCTGGCGATGTCCGCGTCGAAACGCTTCACCTGCAGGCGGCCGGCAAGCCGGTACGGATCCCACAGATCGCCCAGCGCGATCGGTGTCGCCAGGGTCACGTGGATGATCTGGTTGGGTGGCGGCGGCGGCACATGGATACACGCGCCGTAGAACGGCACGAACAGCAGTTCATCGACCAGGCCGGCATCGTTGGTGCCGAGCGGTACCACGTAGCCATCCAGATCCACCGCGCGACCGTCGACAGCGTCGACCACGCGCGAGGAGCCGAACTGCTTGGCCCGGTCCGGGCTGGAATGGTCGATCTCCAGCCCCGGTGGCGTGCCCGAGCCGGTGTCGTCGATCAGGCCACCCACGCCCTCCATGCCATTGCGTGACAGGCCGATCTGCGGGGGTGGGCGCTGGTAGGTCACTTCGTCGGGTCGCAACGCGTCCCAACGGTCGATGGGGGCTTCGGCCGTGGCGGAGGGCGCCGGCTTGTCCTGCGGCCCGACCACCAAGGCATCGCCGCCCGGCGCCGTACAGCCTGCCAACCACAGGCATCCCACCGCCAGCAACAGGTGACTACGGTTCATAGGGCCTCAGCTGTGCGTCACGCATGGTGTAGGCCGAACCGGCCAGATCGTCATCCAACCGTTCGGCGCGCAGGGTGCCCGCCAGGAAGAACGGTGAGTACATGTCCGGCATCTCGATCGGGCGCGGCAGCACGACGTGCACGATCTGGTTCGGTGGCGGTGGTGGCACGTGGATGCAGGCGCCGTAGTACGGCACGAACAGGAATTCGGTCAGCCGCCCGTCCTGCGCGTTGGCCAGTGGCACCACGTAACCCGGCAGGCGCACCGGCCGCTGCAGGACCGTGTCCACCGTGCGGAAGGTACCGAACTGCGGCATGCGCCGGTTGCCGTTGTGCTCGACCTCCGGGCCCTCGCCCCGCTCCAGCGCGGCCAGCTCGTCCTTGGGCATCATCTGCAACCAGTCCAGCTCCTGCTCCACAGCGCCTGCAGGGTCATCGCGGTCGACGACCGGCGAGGGTGGCAAGGCCTGTACGCCGGTATCCACCGGCCGCTCACAGGCGGCCAGCGCCAGCACCATTGCCACTACCCGCATCCATCGCATGCTCAACCTCCCGGTGAAAGGCCATCGGCCAAGGTGCGCCGGTAAGCGAGCAACGCCGGGACCAGCCCGGCTACGGCGCTGATCAGCAGCACGCCCGCTGCCCATGCCAGTTCACGGCCATCCGGCCAGACATGGGTGATCGACAGACCGAAGGTGGCCAGTACCCAGCCGCGCCCGGCAATGCTGGCGACCACCAGCAGCGACAGGGCCAGCACGCTGGCCACCGCACTGGTCGCCACCGCTTCCACCACGAGCAGGCCCGCGATGTAGCCCGGTCGCGCACCGGTGGCACGCAGGATGGCCATCTCGCGCCGGCGCTCCTGCAGGGTGGAGACCAGCAGCGCCACCAGCGAGACCATGCCCAGCAGCACCACCATTGCACTGATCAGCTGCAGGGCTCGCTCGGCGGTGCCCAGCGACTGCCACAGCTGCTGCAGGGTCACGCCGGGCAGGATCGCCAGCATCGCCTCGTCCGGATACTCGTTGATCCTGCGCTGTACCGAGAACGTGGCGATGCGCGAGTTCAGGCCGAGCATGAAGGCGGTGATGCTGGTCGGGGTCAGGTCCAGGTGGCGCGCCTGCTCGGCGCTGACGCTCTGGCTGCGCAGCTGCACGCCCGATCGCCAGTCAACATGGATCGCCTCGATGGCCGGCAGCGAGACCAGCAGCGACGAATCCACCGGCGTGCCGGTGCGCTGCAGGATGCCGGCAACGCGGAACGGCTTGTCGGCATGCGTGGCCAGCGTGACCGCGCCGGTGCCGTGCGCCAGCACGATCTCGTCGCCGAGGCCGACCTTCTGCGCGCGAGCCACCTCCGCGCCGATCACCGCGTCATACAGATCATCGAAGGGCCGCCCCTGTGCAAAGGCCAGCGCGTGGCCGGAACCATAACGATAGTGTTCAAAGTAGCCGCCAGTGGTACCCACTACCCGGTAGCCGCGCCAGGAATCGCCCAGCGACAACGGCACCGACCACTTCACCTGCGGCAATGCGGACAGCTCCTGGTAGGACTGCCAGGACACGTTGTTGGTCGGGTCGCCGATATGGAACACCGAATACAGCAGCAGGTTCACCGGTCCCGAACGCGCACCGACGATCAGATCGGTGCCCGATACGGTGCTGGCAAACCCCTCGTGCGCCTGCGTGCGTACACGCTCGACGCCCAGCAGCAGCACCACGCTGAGGGTGATGACCAGCACGGTCAGGCCCACGCTCAACGCGCGGCTGCGCAGGCTGGCCCAGGCAAGCTCAAGCATGGCCGGCACCTGCCTGGTTGATCTCGGACAGTGAAATGGTGCGATCGAACAACGGCTGCAGGCTGTCGTCATGGCTGACCACCAGCACCGTGGTGCCGGCCGCCTGGCACTGCGCGGACATCAGCTGCAGGAAGGCGCTCGCCGCTTCGCGGTCGAGCGCCGAGGTGGGCTCATCGGCCAGCAGCAACGCCGGCCGGCCGATCAGGGCGCGCGCTGCCGCCACGCGTTGTTGCTGGCCGACACTGAGCGTACCCGCCCGCCGCTGCATCAGCTCAGGATCGAGCTGCAGGGCCTGCAGCAGGCGGGCGATCTCGGCATCCAGCGGCCCGCTGATGCGTGCGCTGCGCAGGCGCGAGAAGCGCAGGCCCAGCGCGATGTTGTCGCGCACGGTGAGGAACGGCAGCAGATTGAACTGCTGGAAGATCACGCCCAGCTGGTCGGCACGGAAACGATCCCGCGCCGCACCCCCCATGTCCTGCAGTGCGTGGCCGGCCACCTCGACACGGCCCTTGCCGGGCAGCAGCACGCCCGCCAGCAGGCCCAGCAGGGTGCTTTTGCCGCCACCGCTGATTCCGCGCAGCAACACGCTGCTGCCCTGCTCGACCCACAACCGCGGGATGTCCAGCACCAGCCGCGTGCCGTAGCCGAACTGCACGTCTTCCAGCGAGATCACCGGTGCCGCGCTCACGGTGCCAGCACCACGCGCAGGTTGTCGGGCGTCAGCGCACTGCGGTTTTGACCATTGGCGGTTGCGCTGTTGACGATGACTTCGTGCAGGCCCGGGAAAAGTACGGGCAGGCGCACGACGATGGCGCGCAGCGCGGCAGGTTTGGCACAGTGGTACTGCAGCGTTGCGCTGAAACCTGCGTGCCGGTGCTGTCCCGGCGGCGGCACGGCGGCCGTCGCGTCGAAGCCCTCCGCATCGGCTTTGCTGGTGGCCAGACGGCAGCCCGCAGCGGTGGGCAAGGTGACCCAGCTGCCTCCCTTCAGCACTGTCGTAGCCCGTGCCAGCGCGGCCTGCTCGGCTGCATTGGCCGGCGGCCGCTCGTAATCGAGGATGCCGATGCCGGGGGCCTGAAGGGCGAACTCCAGGGTTTGCTGGTCAAGCGCAACATCCACTGTCGCCTGGCCATGCACATGCGGTGCGTGCTGGCGGATGTCGTGGGCCTGCGCGGCGCTGGCAGCCAGCAGCAGGAAAAGAGCAGCGGGAAGCTTCATGGGAAAGACTCCAATTGTTACTATGTAACATTATGGACCACATTCCCACGACCCCCGCAAGGGCCCTGGCCCAGCCGCCAACTTCGGCACGCTGGCACCCCCGCTTCGATCTTGCCGGTGCCTGGCTGTCCCTGGCCTGCGCCGCCCACTGCATCGCCCTGCCCCTGCTGCTGGCCTTCGTGCCGGCAGCGATGATGGCGCTGCGCTCGTTCCAGCATCCCGGCCATGGCGCGATGACATTGCTGCTGATGATGTCGCGCTGGGAATGGCTGTTCGCGCTGCTGGCCTCCTCGTTGGCCTTGGCGAGTACCTCGGCCGGGGTGCACCGGCATCGGCGCTGGCGGCCTGTGCAGCTGGCCTGCGCCGGCGCCATCCTGCTGCTGTCGGCCTCTCTGTACCTGCCGCTGAAGGAATCGCTGCTCTGGCATGGCGTGGCCACGGCATGTGGTGGCGTGTTGTTGGCGGCGGCGCACGTCGGCAATCGACGGGCGTTGCGTAACCGCCGGTAGCGCCGGCCGTTGACCGACGCCCCGAAGATGTCGGCCAGCGGCCGGCACTACCTATCATCAGAAGCGGTAGCCCACTTCCGCCCCGAAGATGCGCGGGCTGTCGACCGGGCCGTAGTAGTTGCCATCACGCCCAAAAGCCAGATTGTCGAAGATCAGGCCGTTGATGCGACGCTTGTTGGTCAGGTTCTGCACGAATACCCGTGCACTCCACGGCCCGGTTTCGTAGCCCAGCTGCGCCCCCAGCACGGCGACGGTCGGCTGGAAGGCGCGGTTGCGCTCGTCAAGTGCGCTGGAGCCGGTGAACTGCGACTCCAGCCGCGCGTAAAGCCCGGATTCAAACTGGTAGCGTGCGGCCAGGTAGCCGGTGTAATGCGGCGTCAACTTGACCCGCTTGCCATCCAGGTTCTGGTCGACGGTGACCCACAGTTTGGTGTACTTCGCGTCGACGTAGCCCACATTCGCCATCAGCGTGAAGCCAGGCACTACTTCGAACACCCCCTCCAGTTCTGCACCCCGTGACCGGATCGAGGCGTCCGATCCCACGTAGTCCGACGAAATCGGGCGGCCGTTGGCATCGGTGGCCACCTGGATCTCCTGCCAGTTGTCCGAGGTGATGTGGAAAAGTGCCCCGCCGATGTGGCCACGACCGCCAGCCAGATTCATCTTGAACCCCAGCTCGTGGCTCCACATGCGTTCGGATTCGTAGCGCAGCACCTTGTCGTTGACCACATCGCTCTGTGCTGCGGCCAGGTTGAAGCCACCTGGAATGTAGCCCTTGGCCGAGGCGGCATAGAACGACAGGTCGTCAGTGGCGTCGTAGCGCAGCGACACCCGCGGCAGCGTCGCCGTGAAGGTATGCGCCAGCGCGGCGTCGCGGTACAGCACGCGGCCACCGGCGCCCAGATCCAGCGCACCGGCACGCTGCTCGGTGGAACGCCGTGCCTGCTCATGGCGCAGGCCGGCACTGGCGGTCAGCTTGGGCAGCGCGGGGAAGGTGTAGCTTGCGGTAGCAAACACACTGTAATCCTCGCCCTTCGAGGTCTGCCGCGGCGCCAGGTTGTAACTGTCCAGCCCATGCAGCGCCGGGCCGACGAACGTGCCAAGGATCGAATCCTTGCTGTTGCGATAGGTGGACACACCGGCCATCCAGGTCAGGGCCTGGTCACTGGGCGAACTGAAGCGCGCCTCGGCCGTCCACTCGCGCTTCCTGTCGTAGATGCGGCCTGCCAATGCTGGGCTCTGGGTCATGTCAAAGTCATAGCCGGCGGAGGTCACTTCCTCGCTTCGCCAGGAGGCGGCCACGTCCAGCGTGCCTGCCTGCAGCTGCCATTGCGCGCTCAGGCCCGCAACCGACTCATCCTTTTCGGTGCGCTTGGGTGCGTCGTTGATGTAGGTGAAATCACCGGCACGACGGCCACCGTTGAGCGACGTGCCGTAGGTGCGGTTGTACAGGCCGGTGTCCAGCGGCAGGTACTCGTACTCGAACATGCCGGGCGCGCGGGTGCGCAGGTGATAGGCCAGCGCGTTCACCGAAACATAGTCGCTTGGCCGCCAGCGCAGCTTGCCCTGCAGGTAGCCTTCGCCCACCCTGCCGCGCGCACCGGACGGCGTGAGGTTCTTCAGGTAGGCGTCCTCATCCGAGCCCATGAACGCCACCGAGCCGGACAGGCTGCCCGTCTTGTTCAACGGCCCTGCCAGGAAGCCATCGAGAGCGGTGCCATTGCCGTTGCCGAACCAGGTGCTGCGCACATTGACCTCGCCCTCTCGCGCATCGGCCGGGCCGCGTGTACGCACCAGCACCAGCCCCGACTCGCTGTTGGCACCGTACAGCGTGCCCTGCGGCCCGCGCAGCACCTCCACCGACTCTACCTGGTTGAGCACGGCATTGCTCAGCTCACGGAACGGAATGCCGTCGATGTAGACCGAGGCCCGGTTGACCAGGAACGGATTGGACTCGATGCCACGGATCGAGATGAACATGTTGCTGAGCTGGCCCATCGCGTTGAACTTCACGTTCGGCGCCAGCTTGTCCAGGTCACGGAACTCGGTGACACCGGCCTCCTTCAGCGCCTGCCTGTCGAGTACCGTCACCGACAGGTCGCTCTTCAGGTAGGGGGTATCGCGCTTTGAACCGGTGACGCGTACACCGTCGAGCGTGGCCGGGTCGGCCTGCTGGGCCAGCACGGGCATTGCGGGAATGAGCAGGGATGCCACAACGAGGGCGGCGGCAGGCGTGGACGACTTCAACGGGGAGACCTCGACGGGCTGGACTGGAGGACGCGCGAGCGGCGGCAGCGCGGGACAAGAGTGTTATCATGTAACACCCGCGCCGCGCTGCCACTCCATTCCGGGCGGCACTGCTCCATTCCCGGATCCGAAATGCCAACCCTCGCCGACCAGCTGTTGCAGGAAGCCGGCCCGCAGCCCCCTGCGGTTCACGCCAGCAATGATGGCGCGGTGGTGCTGCTGCGCCACCACTTCGACGCAGGTGAAGGTGAGATGGGGCATCCGCACCAGCTTCGCCTGGGCATGGCCGTGGGCGGCGGCGGACGACTGCAGCAGCACACCCTCAACGGTCTTCTGCAGGCATCCTGGCGACCTGGCCAGTTCAACCTGGTGCTGCCCGCAGACACCGGCACCTATGTCAGCCCGTCAGTGGATCTGATCGGGATCGCCATCGATACCCGCATGCTGCCGCACAACGTGCAGACGCTGCATCACCTGCAGCCGCTGGCTGCACGGCTGCACCGCGATCCGGTGGTGTCCGCGGTGCTGACCGCGTTGTGGTGCAGCACGCAGGCCGATGCCTGCCTGCCCGGCTTCCTTGAGCATGGCGCGCAGGTGCTGCTGCACCGCCTGGGCCAGCTTGCCGGCCAACCTCGCGAGGCACGCGGCACCACGTCCGCGCTGTCGGCACGACGGCTGCGACAACTGGAGGCCTACATCGACGCGCAGCACGGTCGGGCGCTGACGGTCCCACAGCTGGCTGCTGCAGTGGAGATGGAGGCCGCAACGTTCAATCGGGCGCTACGCGCGGCCACAGGCCTGCCACCCTACGCGTTCCTCACCCAGCGCCGCATGCACTGGGCGCGCACCGAACTCCCGCAGGGCCGCCGTGTCACCGATGTTGCCTTGGCCAGCGGGTATGCCAATCCCAGCAAATTCAGCGCGGCATTCCGCCGCGTGCTCGGCTGTTCGCCGTCTGCATGGATCGCGCAGTCACGTACCCGGTAGTGCCGGCCGCGGGCCGGCAGCCAACGAACATTACAAGGCGGTAATGTCCGCGTCAGGGCAGCGAAAGGCGCCACTCTTCACCCTGAGAGCCAGTTCTCCCACAGGTGTCCCGCGCATGACCCGTTTCCCGATCCGCTCCGTTTCCCTTGTTCTTCTCCTGTCCGGCCTGGCGGTTGCGCCGCTGGCGCTGGCCCATCCCAGCCTGGTGAGTTCGACGCCTGCCGCCGACGCCACCGTAGCCCCGGCGACCGAGATCACGCTGCAGTTCAGTGAGAAGGTGATGCCGCGTGCCACCCGCATCGAACTGAGCATGGACCATGGCCGCATGAAGATGGCCATGGCCACCACCGCACAGGACATTTCCGAAGATGGCCACACGTTGCGCGCACGTTTCGCCAAGCCGCTGCCCGCAGGCAGCTACGCACTGCAATGGCGCGCGGTCGGCCAGGACACTCATCCGATTACCGGCAGCTACCGCTTCACCGTGAAGTAAGGCTGCCGTCGTGGCCGAGCTCTCACCGTATGCGTTGCGGCTGGCGTTGTACCTGGTGCTGATGCTGCTGTTCGGGCGGCTGCTGTTCGTCCGCCCTGCGCTACCGCGCGGGGCCGCGGTGGCGCTGGCCGTGGTTGCACTCATCCTCGTCGTCACCGATGCGGCCACCCGATTGTCCGGCGTGCTTGGCATATCAGCAGTCGACATCGATGGCGAGACGGCGCGCTGGTTTCTTACCGGTACGCCGGTGGGTAAGGCGGGGCTGCTGCGCATCCTGGCCCTGCTGGCAATGCTGCCGCTGCTGGCAGTCAATCGCCCGGTGCAGGGCCTGCGCCGTCTGGCGCTGCTGATACTCACGGCGGTAGCTCTGGCCAGCCTCGCCTGGAATGGTCACGCCGCCGCCGGTGATGGATTCGGCGGGACGTTGCGGCTCGTGGCCGGCATCGTGCACCTGCTGGCCGCCGGTGCCTGGGTCGGCGCGATCGCCGCCATCCTGCAGCTGGCGCTGCGTCCACAGGGCCTGCGCCTGCACGAACGTACCCGCGAACTGTGGCAGGCCGCGCACAGCTTCGCCGTGCCGGGCACGATCATCGTCGCCCTGCTGGCGATGACCGGCACCTACACCTATGTCGATCTCGGCGGTTCCATACAGACCCTGACCGGCGTCGCGCATGGGCGTTGGCTGCTGCTCAAGCTGGCGCTGGTGGGCGGCATGCTGGGGCTTGCCGCGCTGCATCGCTGGCGGCTGGTACCAGCGCTGGCCAGCTCCATCCGCGGCGGCTGGCAACCCAGGCCGCTGCGCTCACTTCGCCACAGCCTGGCCTGCGAATCGGTGCTGGCGGTATTGGTGCTGGCCTGCGTCGCGGTGCTCGGCACTCTGGACCCATTGGCATGACTCATCCGTTCCAGCACGGGCCCAAGCTGCGATGATGGGCACACCATGAAACTGCTGATCGTCGAAGACGAACCCAAGACCGGCAACTACCTGCGCCAGGGCCTGATCGAGGCCGGCTACGTGGTCGATCTCGTCTGCAACGGCGTCGACGGGCTGCATCTGGCCGGCAGCGGCGAGTACCAGCTGGTCATCCTCGACGTGATGCTGCCCGGCCTGGATGGCTGGAACGTGCTGTCGCGGCTGCGCGAGGCCGGATGGCAGGTGCCGGTGCTGTTCCTCACCGCGCGCAGCAGCATCGCCGACCGCGTTCAGGGCCTGGAGCTGGGCGCGGATGACTACCTGGCCAAACCATTCGCCTTCGCAGAGCTGCTGGCGCGCGTGCGCACCCTGCTGCGTCGTGGCCAGGCGCTGCCGCAGGCCGAGCGCATCGTCATCGCCGACCTGGTGGTGGATACCCTGCGCCGCCGGGTCGAACGCGGCGGCCAGCGCATCGCCCTCAGCCAGAAGGAATACACCCTGCTGGAACTGCTGGCGCGCCGACGCGGTGAAGTGCTGCCGCGCTCGTTGATCGCCTCGCAGGTATGGGACATGAACTTCGACAGCGACACCAACGTGATCGACGTGGCGATCCGCCGCCTGCGCGCGAAGATCGACGATGACTTCGACGCCAAGCTGATCGTCACCGTGCGCGGCATGGGCTATGTGCTGGAGGCGCCGGACGACGGTGCATTGCACAGCGGATGAGCCTGCGTCGCTCCATCGCGGTACGGCTGACGCTGCTGTTCGCCATCGTGGCTACGCTGGTGCTGGCCGCATTGGGCGTGGCGATCTATGTCAGCGCCCGCCACGACCTGGTGGCCCAGGACTTCAGCGAACTGGAGAACAAGGTTGCGTTGATCCGTGACCTGGCCGGCAACGGACCTGCGTCCGCACGCGGGCAGCGCTTGGCGGACGCACTGGGCCACCATCCGGATATCGCCTTCCACATTGTTGATGGGAGCGGCGCAGTGCTCTTCTCGACCGCACCGGCACTGCTGCGCGAGCATGCACGCAGCCAGCCGATCGACGCCGCGCCACGGCGGCACGACTGGATCCTCGCCGATGGTCGCTGCATGCATGCCCTGCACCTGCGCCAGACCCTGGCCGACGGCAGCGAGCTGGTCACCCTGCTGGCCATCGATGACGACCGCCACGCCGATTTCCTGCAGCGCTTCCGCCATCTGCTGGCGATCGCCATCATCGGCGCCGCCGCGGCCAGCAGCCTGCTCGGCGGCTACGTGGTGCGGCGCACGCTGCGGCCGCTGCGCACGCTGGCCGATGAGGCCCGGCAGATCACCGCCGGCCGGCTGCAGCGCCGACTGAGTGCACGCAGCGCACCGGCCGAACTGGAGCAGCTGGCGCAGACGCTCAACGGCATGCTGGCGCGCCTGCAGCAGGACTTCGCGCGGCTGACCGAGTTCTCCGGTGATCTCGCCCATGAACTGCGCACACCGATCACCAACATGCTGACCCAGGTGCAGGTGGTGCTTGCGCACCCGCGCAGCAATGAGGCCTATCGCGAGACGCTGGCGTCCTGCGCCGAGGAACTGCAGCAGCTGGCGCAGACCGTGGGTGACCTGCTGTACCTGGCGCAGGCCGAAGCGCCGGGTGCACTGCCCTCGCGCGAGCCAGTGGCGCTGGATGCGGTAGTGGATTCGCTGCTGGAGTTCTACGAGCTTCTGGCCGAGGACCGACAGTTGACCCTGCGCCGCGAAGGTGTGGCGAGCGTGGAAGGCAACCGCTTGATGCTGCACCGGGCGATTGCCAACCTGCTGTCCAACGCGTTGAAGTACGCAGCCGTGGGCAGCGAAGTGCGGGTGCGGCTGGTCGAGGCCGATGGCGTGTGCAGGGTCAGCGTGCACAACCTTGGCACGCCGATCGCCAGCGAGGCGCTGCCGCGCCTGTTCGATCGTTTCTACCGCGGCGAGCGTGGCCGCCAAGAAGGTGCCGGACTGGGCCTGGCAATCACACGCGCGATCGCACAGGCGCACGGCGGCAGCGTGAGTGTTGTCTCGGATGACACCGGCACCCTGTTCGAGCTGGTGCTGCCGAGCACCTCAGCCCGGTAGTCCCGGCTGCTGGCCGGCAACCCCGGTCTGCTCAAACACCCCGGCCACCCAATCGATGAACACCCGCAAGCGCGGTGACGGCGTGCGGTTGCGTGGGTAGACCAGGCTCAGTGGACTCGGCGTCGGTGGCGTCTCGGGCAACAGCTCCGCCAACTGTCCGCGCGCGATGTACGGGTCCATCCGGTAGCGCGGCGCCTGGATGATGCCCAGGCCCGCCAGCGCGGCACCAAGGAACGCCTCAGCACCGGACACTCGCACCCGTGCCGGCAGCGGCACGTAGCGCACCTGCCCGCCCTGCTGGAACTCCAGGGGAATCAGCTGGCCGGTGGCACTGGAGCGGTAGCCGACCATCTGGTGGCCGTCCTGCAGCGATTCGATGGTATCGGGCAGGCCGTGCGCCTGCACATAGCCCGGCGAGGCCACCGTGACCTCGCGCAGCATGGTCAACCGTCGCGCCGCCAGATCGCTGTCGGCCAGCGTCCCCACCCGCAACGCCGCATCCACGCCTTCACGCAGCAGGTCGACATAGCGGTCACCCTCGCTGATGTCCAGTTCGATCTCCGGGTAGCGCTGCAGGAATTCCGGCAGGTGCGGAAACAGCAGGTGCCGGCCCAGCGTGCCATGCACTTCGATACGCAGCGGGCCGCGCGGCGGCGCGTCACGGAACGCGGCCTCGGCATCGTTCATGTCGGCGATCAGGCGCAGGCAACGGCCATAGAAAGCCTCGCCTTCCAGCGTCGGCACCACCAGCCGCGTGGTCCGGTGCAGCAGGCGCACGCCCAGCCGCTGTTCCAGCGCCTTGATCGCATCGGTCACCGTGGCCCGCGGCAGGTCCAGGTCCTCGGAGGCCCGGGTGAAGCTGCGGCGCTCGACGATACGGACGAAGGCGCGCATGGCCGTGAAGCGGTCCATTGTTCGGCTACCCGGATGATGTTGGCGGATTATGCATGATTATCCGGGCGGGAGAGATGACGAAGATGGCCCTGCGCCATTCCGGCGCGCTCCGCTGGAACCGACCATGACCCTCTCCCCCGCCCGCACTGTCGCCCTGGTCACCGGCGGCTCCCGTGGCATCGGCGCCGCCATCTCCCGCCGGCTCGCCGCCGATGGCCACGCGGTCGCGATCAACTATGCGGGCCGCCGCGACGACGCCGAAGCCCTGGCGACCGAACTCAACGCAGCCGGCGCGCAGGCGATCGCGCTGCAGACCGATGTCGCCGATCCCCAGGCGGTCAACCAGCTGTTCGACGCCATCGAGGCCCGTTTCGGCGGCATCGACGTGGTGGTCAACAGCGCCGGCGTATTGCAGCTGGCGCCGCTGGCCGACACCGACGACGCATTGTTCGAGCGGGTGATCGGCATCAACCTCAAGGGTGCCTTCAACGTGCTGCGCGAAAGCACACGACGGGTGCGCGACGGTGGCCGGCTGATCACCTTGTCCACCAGCGTGGTCGGCATCAAGCTGGAGAACTACAGCGTGTACGCGGCCAGCAAGGCAGCGGTGGAGACGATGGGCGCCATCCTCAGCAAGGAGCTGCGCGGGCGCAACATCACCGTGAACGCAGTGGCCCCAGGCCCGACCGCTACCGACCTGTTCCTGGACGGCAAGTCACCGGAACTGATCGAGCGGTTGGCGAAGATGAACCCCCTGGAGCGGTTGGGTACGCCGGAGGACATCGCCGGTGCGGTCGCCTTCCTGGCAGGCACCGATGGCGGGTGGATCAATGGCCAGGTGCTGCGCGCCAACGGCGGGATGGTGTAGATCGCGCGAACGGCATCCACGCATGGCGTGGATCTGCCTGGGAACCCGTGGCAGCCCATCGTATCCACGCAGCACGTGGAGCCCCTGTAGAGCCGGGCCCGTGCTCGGCTGCTTCTGGCCTCCCCACGAAGAGCAGCCGAGCATGGGCTCGTGGTACTGGTCATGGATGATCACCTTCCAGCTGGGAGGCCTGATGGCCCTGGCGACGCTGGGGCTATGGACCTGGCTCCCGGGCGATGTTCGCAATCTGGCCATGGCGCTGGTCTGGGTGCTGTGGGCGCTGGCCACCGTTTCCTTTGATGATCGCCTGGCAGGCGCGGCGTGGTGACGCAGCGCTGCTGTAGAGCCGAGCCCATGCTCGGCTGCTTCTGGTCTTCGCGCCACGAGCAGCCGAGCATGGGCTCGGCTCTACAGTGTGGTCAGGCGGAACAGGCCTCGCGACGGCGGTGTACCCAGTAGTACAGCGTAGGCAGCACCAGCAGGGTCAGCAGCATCGCCGACAGCAGGCCGCCAATCACCACCACCGCCAGCGGTTTCTGGGTCTCGGCACCAATCGCATGCGAGGTGGCCATCGGCAGCAGGCCGAACATCGCCAGCAGTGCGGTCATCAGTACGGTGCGCAGGCGCTGCAGCGAGCCCTGTACCACCGACTGCAGCAGGTCCATGCCCTGCTCGCGCAGCTGCGCGAAGCGACTGAGCATCACCACCCCGTTCAGCACCGCCTGCCCGAACAATGCAATGAAGCCGATCGCCGCCGACACCGACAGTGGAATGCCGGTCAACCACAGGGCGAGGATGCCGCCGATCATCGCCAGTGGCACGTTGGCCAGGATCAGCGCGGCGCTGCTGACGTCCTTGAAGGCATCGAACAGCAGTACGAAGATGATCAGCACCGACAGCGGGATCACCCAGCCCAGACGCTTCATCGCACGTTGCTGGTTCTCGAACTCGCCGGACCACTCCAGCCGGTAGCCTTCCGGCAGCTGCACGCTGGCCTCCACGCGCTTGCGCATGTCGGCCACCACGCTGCCCATGTCACGCCCGGCGATGAAGATGCTCACCGCCTTTACCCGCTGTGCGTTCTCGCGCGAGATGTTGATCGCGCCGCTGGCCATGCGGAAGTCGGCCACGTCGGCCAGCGTCACGGTGTGGCCATCGCCGATGCCCACCGGCACCGTGCGCAGCCGCTGCAGGTCGCGGTCGGCGTCGTCCAGGCGCAGCGTGATCGGGAACCTGCGGTCGCCCTCCCACAGTTCACCGACCTGGCGCCCGCCCAGTGCGGTCTCGATCACCTCGTCGATGTCGCGCACATTGAGGCCATAGCGCGCGGCACGGTCGCGGTCGATCTCGATCTGCAGCTGCGGCAACGACCCGTCACGGTCAATGAAGGCGCTCTCCACGCCCTCCACACCACGCACCTGACCCAGGATCGCCTGCGCCTGCTGATTCAGCACGTCCAGGTCCGAGCCGCTGACCTTGATCACCACCTGGCCTTTGATCTGCGAGATGCTCTCCAGGATGTTGTCGCGCACCGGCTGCGAGATCGAGAACTCAGGCCCCGGGATGCGCTGCTCCAGCGTGCGCTGCAGGTCGCTCACCAGTTGCCGCTTGTCCACGCCCTTCGGCCACTCCTTCTCCGGCTTCAACGCCACCAGCGCCTCGATCTGGTTGGCGCCCTTGGCGTCGGAGCCGTCTTCCGGGCGGCCAAGCTTGGCCACCACCGTCGACACCTGCGGGAAGGTGCCGACCAGCTCACGGATGCGCCGCGACTGCTGCTGTGCTTCAGCCAGGCTGGTGCTCGGGTCGAGCGTGGCGGTCAGCCAGATCGAGCCTTCGTCCAGCTCCGGCAGGAACTCCGAACCCAACCGGGTACCCAGTGCCAGCGTGCCGACCAGCAGCGCAACCGCGGTCAGCACCACCGCACGCGGGCGAGCCAGTGCGCGCTCCAGTACCGGCCGATACCAGCCGGTCAGGCGGTCCATCAGCGGATTGCCGTCGCGCATGCGGTCGCGCCGCAGCCACCAGTAGCAGAACAACGGCACCACGGTCAGCGCCAGGATCAGCGCGCCGATCAATGCCGAGGTCACCGAGTACGCCATCGGCGCGAACATGCGGCCTTCCTGGCGCTGCAGGGTGAAGATCGGGATATGCGCGGCGATGATGATCAGCATCGAGAAGAACGTCGGTCGACCCACTTCCGATGCAGCTGAAAGAATGGTCGAGAACCGTGTCTTCCGGTCGGCGGTGGACGGCAGCTTCGACAGTCGCGAGACGATGTGTTCGGTCACGATCACCGCGCCATCGATGATGATG
The DNA here is from genome assembly GCF_010608305.1 of Stenotrophomonas sp. AS012628. Classification (NCBI taxonomy): domain Bacteria; kingdom Pseudomonadati; phylum Pseudomonadota; class Gammaproteobacteria; order Lysobacterales; family Lysobacteraceae; genus Stenotrophomonas; species Stenotrophomonas sp. AS012628. The sequence continues at coordinate 44,779 of NZ_VMBJ01000005.1, forward strand.
CCGAAATCCATCGCACCCAGCGACAGCAGGTTCGCCGGCACACCCCACAGATGCAGGCCGAGGAAGGTCGACAGCAGGGCCAGCGGCATCATCGCCGCCACGATCAGCGCGGCCCGGGCGTTGTACAGGAACAGCCACAGCACCAGGAACACGAGCACTGCGCCTTCCAGCAGGTTGCGGAAGACCGTCTTCAGCGTGGTCGTGACCAGCCACGAGCGGTCGTAGAACGGCTCGATGCTGACGCCGGCCGGCAACTGGTTGGCCTCGATCTCCGCGATGCGCGCATGCAGGGCGTCGAGCACGTCGGACGGGTTCTCGCCCTTGCGCATCAGCACCATGCCGAACACTGCATCGTCGTTGTCGTCCTGGCCGACCAGGCCCTGGCGCGGCAGGCCGGTGTCGGCGATGCCGGCCAGGTCGCGCACCAGGATAGGCGTGCCCCCGCGCTGCGCCACCACCACGTTGCCAATGTCCGCCGGCGAACGCATCAGGCCCACGCCACGGATCAGGAACTGCTGCTGCCCACGCTCCACGTAGCCGCCGCCCGCATTCGAGCTGCCCTTCTCCAGCGCCTCGGCGAACTCACCGAGGCTGATGCCACGGTCACGCAGCTTGTCCAGGTCCGGCTTGACCTGGAAGGTGCGCGCGAAGCCACCGAAGCTGATCACATCGGCCACGCCCGGCACGGTGCGCAGGCTGCGTTCCATTGTCCATTCCTGCACGGTGCGCAGCTGGGTCGGCGTCATGTGCGGGCCTTTCAGCACATAACGGTAGATCTCACCTACCGCCGAGCTCATCGCCTCCAGTTCCGGCGTTACCCCTTCCGGCAGTTCCACGCCCTGCAGGCGTTCCAGCACCTGCTGGCGCGCGAAGTAGTCATCGGCCTTGTCGTCGAAGGTCAGGATGATCATCGACAGGCCGAACTGCGTATGCGAGAACACCCGCACCGAATGCGGGATACCGGACAACGCCACTTCCAGTGGCATCGTCACCTCGCGCTCGACCTCTTCGGCGGCACGGCCCGGGTGCAGCGACACCACTGTCACCTGGGTGTCGGACACATCCGGGAAGGCTTCCACCGGCAGCACGCGGAACGCGGCAATGCCAGCGCCGATGAACAGCAGCAGTGCCAGCATGACCATCAGCGGCTGGCGCAGGCAGTAGGCAATCAGGCGATCGATCATGGGGCGGCGTGCCCCGTGCCGCTGCTGGCGGCGGCAGGCGCGCTGTCCGCCAGCTGCTGCAGCAGCAGGCCGCCTTCTACCACCACCCTGGCGCCTGCGGCCAGGCCCTCACGCACCCACAGCCGGCCATCGCCCAGCTCCTCGGCATGCACCGCGTGACGCACGAAGCGGCCCTTGCCCTCCTCCACGAACACCACCTGCTTGCCGTCGATCAACAACACGGCCGCATCGGGCAGCGAGACACCGCCCTCGGCCGGCAACGCCACCTGGGCGCGCACGTATTGCCCCGCCTTGAAACCGCGTGCGCGGTTGTCCAGCTCGGCGCGCGCCTGCACCACGCGGCGTTCGCTGTCGACGAAGTCATCCACGTGCTGCAGGGTCGCCCGCAGCGGCTGTCCATCGGCCCCGGGCACGCTCACCTGCATGCCCGCCTTCAAGCGTCCGGCCAGGCTCTCGGGAACATCCAGCAGCAGCCACAAGCGGTCAGGATCGCCAATCACCGCCAACGGTTGTTCGCTGTCGGGGCTGACCGCCACGCCCGGGCTCATCCGCCGCTCCACCAGCACGCCATCGATCGGCGCGCGCAACGGCAGGCGCTGGTCGACGTGCTGGCCATTGCCATAGGCCTTGGCGAAGGCGGTCGCACGCGCGTGATCGGCCTGGCTGCCGGCGAAATTGGCCTCGGCCTCGTCCAGTTCGCGGCCCGACGCCACACCTGCCGCATGCAACTCGCGGGTGCGCTCCAGCTCCTTGCGCGCCTGCTGCAGCTGGGCACGGCCGCGCACGCCCTCCGCCTGGGCCTGGCCGAATTCGGGCGAAGTGATCCAGGCGATCACCTGGCCCGCCTTCACTTTCTGCCCCGGCTGTGCCTCGATGCGCGCCACCTGCCCCGCCAACGGCGTACGCAGCGCGCTGGAGCGCGTCTCGTCCCAGACCACCCGGCCCGGCAGCTGCAGGCTGGCGCTGGCGCCGGCGGTGACCGCCTCGCTGCGTAGCACGTCCAGCTGGCGGCTACCGGCAGGAAACTGGATCTGGCCAGCACTGACCTTCGGCGCGTCCTCGGTATACGACGCCGGCTCGCGGCCGCAGCCGCCCAGCAGGGCCAGCGCCAGCAAGGCCGGCAGCACGGCCCGTCGCGCCTGCGGTCGATAAGCGACGGTGGACTTCATCGGGACTCTCCTTCAGCAACGGATGTGGCCGCTTCCCAGCGCGCCAGGGCAATGGCATGGTCGGCACGCGCTTCAATCAACGCGGCCTCGAACTCGCGCCAGCTGCGGCGCGCATCCAGCAGATCGGTCAGGCTGGCGGCGCCGCGGCGGTAGGCCAGCTCGATGCCCTGCACCGCCCTGCGTGCGGCGTCGGACTGCAGTCCTTCGTAGTCGCTCCGGCGCTGCGCGGCGGACTGCGCGCTGGCCTGCAACTGGTCCAGTTCGGCACGCGCTTCGCGCTGCAGCACCTGCAGCTCCAGCGCGGCACTGTCACGGTCGGCCTCGGCACGCTGGATCGCGCCGCGTGCACGTGACGGGCCGCCGAGCGGAATGGTCAATGACACACCCCAGGTGACGCCGCTGATGTCAGCCGGTTCGCGCTCGGCCTCCACGCCCAACTGGATGTCGCGGTGGCGCTCACTGCGCGCCAGTGCCACACCGGCGTCGGCCGCGGCCAGGCGCGAACGTGCCGCGCGCAGATCGGCACGCTGCTGCGGATCGAACGCACGCACGCTGGCCACGCTGCTGGCCTCCGGCCAAGGATCATCGGCGCTGAGGTCATGGCTGTCGTCGCGGCCGAGCAGCAGCCCCAACGCATGCCGCGCATCGCGCAGATCCAGCGACGCCTCGCGCGCCGCGTCGGCCACCGCCAGGTCGTCCACTGCCAGCCGCGCGCGGTCGACCGGCGCCATCGCCCCGGTGGCAACCTGCTTGTCCGCCGCCGCCATCTGCTCGGCCGAACTCTGGCGGTTGGCATCGGCAATCTGCGCCCGCTCCTGTGCGCCCTTCAGAGCGAAATAGGTTTCATGCAGCGCCACCTGCTGGCGGCGCCGCGCATCGAGCATCTGCAGCCCGGCCACTTCCAGCAGCGCATCGGCCTGGCGGATACGCAGCGCACGCTTGCCACCGCGCTCCCAGGTCCAGCCCAGGCCCACGGTGATGTCCACCCGCTTGTCCTGCCAGCGTCCGGAGCCGATGCCATGCTTGGGGCTGATCTTGCTGGTGCCGATCGACAACTCGGTGGCCGGGCGCAACGCCGCCGTCTGCACATCGCCCTGCACGCCGCGCAGCGCCAGTGCCGCCGCACGCAGGTCCGGGTTGTGTGCTTCCATGGCGCGCTGCGCTTCCTGCAGGGACAGCGCCGAAGCGGTGGGCGCGCACAGAAGAGTGGCCAGCACGGCCGCAAAATGAGGGGAGAAATTCATGCGCGTCACGGTAAGGTGATGCACTTGCGCCAAACTTGCCCCAACCTTGCACGAAGCTTGCAATGCGAATCCTGCTGATCGAAGACGACGCCGCGCTGGCCGATGGACTGATCCGCGCCCTGCAGGGTGCCGGCCATCTGTGCGACCACCTCTCGCGTGGGCTGCACGCGCCGGCGGCACTGGCCAGCGCACCGTATGACGTGATGGTGCTGGACCTTTCATTGCCTGACGTCGATGGCCTGGACCTGCTCTCACGCCTGCGCAACGACGGCGTCACCCTGCCGGTGCTGATCCTGACCGCACGCGATGGTGTGGAGGACCGCATCCTCGGCCTCGACCGCGGTGGCGACGACTACCTGGCCAAGCCCTTCGCCCTGGGAGAACTGGAAGCGCGCCTGCGTGCGCTGTCGCGCCGCCGCAGCGATGCACCGGCGCAGAAGCGGCTGGGCCGGCTGTGCTTCGACAGCGTCCGCAATGAAGTGCAGGTGGACGGTCAGCGCATCGAGCTGACCGCGCGCGAGCTGTCGCTGGTCGAGGCACTGATGCAGCATCCCGGCCGCACGGTTACCAAGCAGCGCCTGTTCGACGCGCTGTACAGCTGGGACCACGAGGCCAACCTGTCGGTGATCGAAGTGCATGTCAGCCGCCTGCGCCGCAAACTGGAACAGACCCACGCCGGCGTCGGCATCCGCATGCTGCGTGGGCTTGGATACCGGTTGGAGGCCGTGGGTGACTGAGCGCGTGCACAGCCTGCGTGGCCTGCTGCTGAGACGCCTGTGGCTGCCACTGCTGGTACTGCTGTTGTGCAGCGCAGTGGGTTCATTCGCCTTGGCGCGCTTCTACGCCGGCCAGGTCTACGACCGCTGGCTGCTGGATTCGGCGATGTCGTTGTCCGAGCTGGTGGCGGTGCAGGACGGCCGCGCGTCCATCGAGATCACCCCGGCGGTGTCGCGCATGTTCACCTGGGACACCGCCGACGAAGTGCATGGCGAGGTGGTCGACGCCGCGGGTGGGCGCCTGTATGGCGACCTGCCCGAGGCATTGCCACGCCCGTCGATGTCCGCCGGCAGCGACGACCCGGTCTACTATGATGCGCGGCTGCGTGGGCAGGCCGTGCGCATGGTCGAAGTGGTGGTCAGCGCCAGGCCGGGTCATGACATCCGGCTGCGCGTGGCCGAGACACTGCGCAAGCGGCATCGGCTGGAGCGCAAGCTGCTGCTGACCAGCGTTCCGTTCCAGGCTGCGATCCTGGCACTGGCGGCATGGCTGGCCTGGTCCGGTACCGGCGCTGCCGCACGCCATGCCAACCTGGTTGCGCGGAAGCTGGCCAGCCCGCGGCCGGATCCATTGGCGCCGCTGGATCCGGCGCAGGAAGCTCCGCGCGAACTGTGGCCGGCGGTGGAGGCCTACAACGCGCTGCTGCAGCGCCTGGACGCGATGCAGGATGCACAGCGGCGCTTCGTCAGCAATGCCGCGCACCAGCTGCGCACGCCGCTGGCAGCGATGCAGGTGGAGCTTGAGAGTTCATTGCGCCAGCACGATCCGCAGGCCCAGCAACTGGCGCTGTCCGGCACGCTGGCCGGGCTGGCGCGGCTGCAGCACCTGGTCAACCAGCTGCTGATGCTCAGCCGATCGGAAGATCCACATGGCAGTGCACTGCCGCTGCGGCCGCTGGATCTGGCCGCGCTGGCGCGCGGCGTGGTCGAGCGTTACGCCGATCGCGCGTTGGCTGCGGGCGTGGACCTGGGTTACGACGGACCCGACGACGGCGTGCAGGTGCAGGGCGATCCACAGCTGCTGCGCGAGGCACTGGGCAACCTGCTGGACAACGCGCTGCGCTATGGCGCCTCGCGCGGTGTGATCACCCTCGGCGTTCGGCAGGAGGTCGAAGGCACGCAGGTATGGGTGGACGATGACGGCGCCGGCATCGCCGAAGCCGAACGCGCGCGCGTCACGGAACGCTTCTACCGGGCCAGCAGCGAGGGCGATGGCTGCGGCCTGGGACTGGCGATCGTGGCCGAGATCGCGCAGCGACATGGGGCGACCCTGATGATTGATACCGCCCCGATCGGCGGTGCGCGGGTGGGGTTGCGGTTTCGCTGACCTTTGTCGAATTGCCCTTGTAGAGCCGAGCCCATGCTCGGCTGCCGTTGACGCGATACCTGAGCCGAGCATGGGCTCGGCTCTACAGGTTCAAGGTCAGCCGTGAAGCGTGCCGACCAAGGTCGGCACCTACCAATCATCACCGGCTCATCGAATACGGCGCCTGCGCGCCCTGCCCCGGCCAATCCTTGTTCGGCTCGGCCTGCATGGTGAAACGCAGCTCGCCACCTGCCAGGATCTCGTCATGGCGCAGGAAGGTGCGCTGCAGCGGCTTGCCGTTGAGGCTCACGTTGCCGACGTAGGTGTGCCTGTCATCCAGCCCATCGGCCACGATGGTGAACGTCTTGCCGTTCGGCAGGCGTATCGCGGTCTTCGGCAGGAACGGGCGGCCGAGGATGTACTCGCCCGAGCCCGGGGCCACCGGATAGAAGCCCAGGGCGGTGAACACGTACCACGCCGACATCTGGCCGACATCATCGTTGCCGGCCAGGCCATCGGGGCGATCGGCGTACTGGGTGTCCATGATCTGCTTCAGGCGCGCCTGGGTGCGCCACGGCTGGCCAGCGTACGAATACAGGTAGGCCACATGGTGACTGGGCTCGTTGCCATGCGCATACCAGCCGATCAGGCCGGTGATGTCTTCCATGTGCTCGAAGATGGACGGATCCACCTTGGCGTTGAACACCTCGTCCAGGCGCGCGAGCAGCTTGTCGCTGCCACCATGCGCTGCCGCCAGGCCGGCGACGTCCTGCGGCACGTACCACGAATACTGCCAGGCGTTGCCTTCGGTGTAGTCGGTGCCATAGCCGCTGGCGCTGGGGTCGAACGGAGTGCGGAAGCTGCCATCGCGCTTGCGCGCACGCATGAAGCCGGTGTCCTTGTCGAAGGCATTGCGCCAGTTGCCGGCACGCTTGTCGAAGGTCGCCGCCACATCGGTCTTGCCCATCGCCTGCGCCATGCGCGCGATGGTCCAGTCATCGAAGGCGTACTCCAGCGTCTTGCTGGCGGCCTCGCCTTCCTCGTCGATCGGCACATAGCCCAGCTCGCGGTATTGCGCGATGCCGTCATAGGGGCCGTAGTTGGCAGTCTCGATCATCGCCTTCAGTGCCTTGTCGGCGTCGAAGCCGCGAATGCCCTTCACGTAGGCATCGGCAATCACCGGCACCGCGTGGTACCCGATCATGCACCAGTCTTCCAGGCCATGGAACGACCACACCGGCAGCATGCCGTAGGGGCTGTGCTCGTGGTGGGCCAGCATCGAATTGACGAAGTCGCTGTTGCGCTTCTCCGGCTGCACCAGCGTCAGCAACGGGTGCAGCGCCCGGTATGTGTCCCACAGCGAGAACGTGGAATAGTTCGTGTAGCCCTCGGCCTTGTCCACGGCATTGTCCGGCCCGCGGTACTGGCCATCGGCATCCATGAACAGCGTCGGCCCCAGCAGGGTGTGGTACAGCGCGGTATAGGCACTGCGGCGGGCGTGCTCGGGCGCATCGATATCGAGCACCGACAGCGCCTGCGTCCATTCCTGTTTCGCCTGCGCACGCACGCGGTCGAAATCAAAGTCGGCCACTTCCGCGTCGAGGTTGGCAATGGCGCCGGCTTCGCTGACCGGCGAGATCGCGACCTTGACCACCAGCGGTGCATCCAGCTTGCCGAATGCGAAGGTACCGACCAGCTGGCGGCCCTCGACCTGTGCGCGCTGCGCTGGATCCTTCTCGCCCGGCGGCGGGAAGCCCTTGTAGACGATGTCCTGCTCGGTGTTGTGCAGCTCATGCCCGGAAAGCGGCCGCGAGAAACGCATCGCGAAGTACAGCTGGCGACCTGGCGCCCAGCCGCGCGTCTCCCGGAAGCCGGTCACCGTGCCATCGGCGCGCACCCGCACCCGCGACCACAGCACCTTGCCCGGGTAGTCGTACATGCTGGTGCGCATGTCCAGCAGCACCTTGGCGTCGGCGCCCTTGGGGAAGGCGTAGCGATGCACGCCCACGCGCGCACTGGTGGTCAGCTCGGCGCGCACCTTGTAGTCGTCCAGGGTGACGGCGTAGTAGCCCGGCTCGGCCTTCTCATCGTCATGGCGGAAGCGAGAGGCATAGCCGCTGCCCGGCTTCTCAGGATCGCCACGCTCCAGGCCGGGACTGCCGGTGAACGGCATCAGCAGGATGTCGCCCAGATCGGAATGGCCAGTGCCGGAAAAATGCGTGTGCGAGAAGCCGACGATGCTGCTGTCGTCGTAGCGGTAGCCGGCTGCCCAGCCATAGGCCTTTTCGCGTGGCTGGATGCGTGTGTCCGGGCTGAGCTGGACCATGCCGAACGGCACCGTGGCACCCGGGTAAGTGTGGCCTTCACCACCCGTACCAATGAACGGGTCGACCGAGGCATAGGCCTTGTCGGCGGCGGTTCTGGCAGGCGCGGCCGAAACCAGGCCGGAAGCGAACACCGCCGTGGCGGCGACAGCGATCAGGAGACGACGGTCCAGCGTGGGCATCGGCATTTGGATCGATTCAGGTGATAGCGGGATCCTAGCACCGGGCCTGCCACGCCGCATGCTGCAGTGCGACTGCCCGGCTTCCCACGCCCGGTTCAATCTTCAACCGGGAAGCGCGCTCTGCAACGACATGAGATCCGCGCTGTCCAGCGGCCTTACCACCCGCGCGATCTCTTCTCCATCGCGCAGCAGCACCACCGTCGGCCACAGCTTCACCTTGAACGCTCGCCCCAATGGCCTTCCCTTGCCATCCTCGATCTTCCAATGCGGCAGATCGTTCGCTTCGACAAAGGCCTGCAACGCTGGCTGCGCGGCCTGGCAATGACCACACCAGGGCGCACCGAACTCCAGCACCTGCCAGCCAGGCTGCGCCGCCACCTCCGCAGAGGTGGGCCCGTTCGCAAGGTGATCACGCATGAACGGCATGAGCGCTACGCCGCCAGTGCCTTCTGGATGTCTTCCAGCGGCGCGTTGGTCAGATCCTTGGCAATATCCCCGAGCAATCGCGCCTGGACCTCTTTATGCAGCAGCGGACGAATGCGACCCAGCGTGGTCGGGTCGGCGATCAATACCAGGTGCGCATAGCGGTTCTTCAAGGCATCTTCGTTGAGCTGTTCGGCCACCTGCTTGGCGAACGTGGCCTCATTGAGCTGCGAGACCGACATGTCCTTCGGCACGGCACCCGCAGGCCCCTGCCCGGATACACCCTGCTCGCTGATGTCCTGCAGGCGCAGTTCGCCTTCCTGCTTCAGGGTCAACTGGTGGTTGCTGCCCACGTTGGTGAACACCCGCGCCGAACCACCGTCGGCTACCACGATCAGAGTTCCTTCGGGAATCGTCCGCGCCATTGCATCCTCCATCAATCCGAAAAGTGGGTGTGCGCTCCACCTTATGCACGCCGATGTCACCAGAGCGGGTACAGGATGTGATCCCGTCATCGCAATCTGCAATCAGCGCTAAATTTGTCCGCCTGCCTGCCGCTATGGCCTCCATCATCGCGAGGAACCTCTGTGTACGCTGGCTCACTGTTCCACGTCTGCTTTGCCACCAGCCTGGCGATTGCCGGCTGTGCAGGTTGCATTCACCAGTTCCTGCAGGGCCAACCGTTCTTCGCCCTGGCCATCATGCTCTCGGTGCTCACCATGATCGGCGCCGCACTGGTCACGCGGAAACTGGCACTGCCGGGCGCCTTGGCGATGGCCTGCACGGTGTTCGGTTTGGTGGCGAAGTCGGCCTGAGCCTTCTGAACAGGCGAGGTGGAACACAGCGTGCAGATCAGCCTGCTTCGCTGCATGCTCACGCCGATGCCGTTATGATGAACAGATGATCGACACGACCCACTACGTGACGGGCGCACCTGTTACGTGGGAAGCACTGCCGACCGGCGCTTCGCTTGCCACGAATGCTCCCGCCCTGCATTTCCATCGCCTCGCGCTGGATCCCGGCGGATGACGCCCGCAGGCGCTCTGCCTGCACCCCCTACGCTGATGTGATACCTGGCCGCTGACTGCGCGGCCGCTGTGATCCCGTTTTCGCGTCTCCGCCCCTGCGGCGGTGCTTTGCCGTGCGCGTGGCGTTGCGCCTGCACACATTCCCCGGCCCCCACGCCGCCTTCCGATGCCCCTGCGCCACTTGCGCCTGCATCGCCGTTTCCGATTTCCGGGACACACCACAGCACCCATTCCCCTATTCCATACCTACAAGGGAGCCCCTATGCAGGACACGCCCGATTCCCATGCCCACTTCGGCTGGTTCAAACGCCGCCGCCACCTGAAGGTCGATGAGATCACCGTCGTCGACAAGCCCATGCTCAAGCGCGCCGTGGGCGCCGCCGCACTTGGCAATGCCATGGAGTGGTTCGACTTCGGTGTCTACGGCTATCTGGCCGTCACCATCGGCCAGGTGTTCTTCCCGTCCAGCAACCCCACGGCACAGGTGATCGCCGCCTTCGCCACCTTCACCGTGGCATTCCTGGTGCGTCCACTCGGCGGCCTGGTGTTCGGCCCGCTCGGCGACCGTTATGGGCGCCAGAAAGTGCTGGCGTTCACCATGATCCTGATGGCGCTGGGCACGTTCTCGATCGGCTTGATTCCCTCCTACGAGCGCATCGGCATCTGGGCACCGGTGCTGTTGCTGCTGGCACGTGTGGTGCAGGGATTCTCCACCGGCGGCGAGTACGGCGGTGCGGCCACCTTCATCGCCGAGTATTCCACCGACCGCAACCGCGGCCTGATGGGCAGCTGGCTGGAGTTCGGCACGCTGGGCGGCTACATCGCCGGCGCCGGAACCGTGACCGCGCTGCACATGCTGTTGAGCAGCGGACAGATGCTGGACTGGGGCTGGCGCATTCCATTCCTGGTGGCCGGCCCGCTGGGCCTGCTCGGCCTGTACATGCGCATGAAACTGGAGGAAACGCCGGCCTTCCGCACCTTCGCCGAGGAAGCCGAGAAGCGCGAGCACGACCGGCCCGGGCTCGCCGCGCTGTTCCAGGTACATGGCCGCCAGTTGCTGGTCTGCATGGGCCTGGTGCTGGTGTTCAACGTGACCGACTACATGCTGCTGACCTACATGCCCAGCTACCTCAGCGTCACCATGGGCTATGCCGAGAGCAAGGGCCTGCTGCTGATCATCATCGTGATGCTGGTGATGATGCCGCTGAACATCGTCGGCGGATTGTTCAGTGACAAGCTTGGCCGCCGCCCGATGATCATCGGTGCCTGCATCGCGCTGCTGGTGCTGGCCGTACCCTGCCTGCTGCTGATCGGCAGCGGCAACGACTGGCTGATCTTCCTCGGCCTGATGCTGCTGGGCCTGGCACTGGTGTGCTTCACCAGCTCGATGCCGTCCACGCTGCCGGCGCTGTTCTATACCCCGGTGCGCTACAGCGCACTGTCGATCGCCTTCAATGTGTCGGTGTCGCTGTTCGGTGGCACCACGCCACTGGTGACCGCATGGCTGGTGGAACGTACCGGCGATCCGCTGGTGCCGGCCTACTACCTGATGGGCGCGGCAGTGATCGGCCTGGTCACCATGCTGTTCGTGAAGGAGACCGCTGGCCTGCCGCTGCGCGGTTCACCGCCGGCGGTCGGCAGCGACAAGGAAGCCGCCGCACTGCTGAAGAGCGATGTGCCGGTGACGGTGGACCCGAGCCTGCCGCCACTGCCGGAGACTGCGGAGCCTGAGCAGGTAAAGCCGGCCTGAGGCTCAGCGAAGCCGGCGTTGTTGTACGGCCAAGCCCGCGCGCGGCTGCCTTTCGAGGGATCAGCCGAGCGTGGGCTCGGCTCTACAACGTACGCGCCCTCAATCGCGCGCAGCGTTCAACTCCATCGCACGCATCACGATGGGTTTGGCCCAGTCCGGCGTGTGCAGCAGCTCGGCCACCGAGACCGGGTACTGCAGCTGGCCGTGCGCCATCGCCAGCACCGGCAGCGGCTCGACGCAGCCGTCGGCGTCGGCGGGAGCGCTGTTGTCGTAGACATGCAGCTCGGCCAGGTGTGGCAGCAGTTCCAGCAGGTTCTCGCGTGCCGAATCGAAGCGGGCGTGGATCTTCTCCACCGGAATGTCATGGCCGCCGGCGGCCACCCGCGCTGCAACACGGGCAATGTGCAGGTCCACCGTGGCCAGGCCACAGAACCAGATCGCGACGTGATGGTGCTCGCAGGCCTCGCGCAGCAGGCGCGGAATGGTGTTGCCGCCCAGCGTGGTCTCGAAGGCGAAGTCCGTGCCATCGGCCATGGCCTGGCGCAGGCGGCGGGTGCCTTCCTGCCAGGCCTCGGCATTGGCGTCGGGCAGCGGCCAGCCCGCCTCTACCAGGCGGCGGGTGAACGAATCGGGGTTGAACCAGCCCAGCCCTTCGGCTTCCAGCCAGGTTCCCAGCAGCGAACTCTTGCCGGCGCCGTTGACGCCGGCCAGCACCAGGATCCGCCCCATCGGTCAGAGCGGACGGCCGAGGGTGACCTTGCGGCCGCGGCGGATCGGCTGGCCCAGCACCTTGCCCAGCCCCTCACCGCGCTGCAGGCCAGCCAGAGTCTGGTCGAATTCGCCGCGCAGGCGCAGCAGTTCTTCACTGCGCTCACCGGCATCGCTGCCGGCGGCCTTGGCCAGCAGCTCCTGGTAGGTGCGGATGTCCACGATCACCGCTTCGGGGTGGTTGTGGTTGGTGATGACCAGCGCCTGCTTCTCGCGCACGGTACGCATCAGGCTCGGCCAGCCCCGGGTCTTCACCGACGAGGCTGGGGCCTTCTCGAGGCCAGGCAGATCCAGCGGCAGGGTCATGGCACGGCTCCGGGCAGGGTGGATAATGGCCACTATACCCAATTTGGCCCAATTGGGGATAAATGGACCTTTACCTGCCGGAACCGTCCGCCGCCGCGTCCGGAGCATCGGTCTGCAGCAGGCTGTCACGCTCGCGCAGCGGGAAGCGGATCCAGGCATCCAGGCCTTGTGGGCCAAAGCGCAGCTCGCCGCTGCCGGCGAGCTCGTACGGCACGCGCTGCTCGATCAGCGCCCGGCCAAGGCCACGCTGCCGGGGCAGCTCCCAGTCTTCCACGGTGGCATGGCGTTCACACCAGTGCAGCCCCAGCCACGGCTGCCCGTCCTGCACCTGCAGGTGCCAGGACACGTCGATCCGGCCGTCCTCATGGGTCAGCGCACCATGCCGCAGGGCGTTGGTCGCCAATTCGTGGATCGCCAAGGACAGCACTTCGGCCGCCTTCGGCGGCAGCAGCACGTCCTCGCCCTGCAGGCGGCAGGCGGCCGCTGCTGGCGTCTGCGCCGCGATCTCCTCATCGATCATGCCACGCAGGCAGACCCCGGCATTGGCGCCACGGGTCAGCAGGCTCTGCGTGCGTGCCAGCGACATCAGTCGCCCGCACAACCGTTCGGCGTATTCATCCACACTGCTGACCGACTCGCGGGTCCGCCAGGCAATGGCATGGATGGTCGACATGATGTTGCGCACCCGGTGCTGCAGCTCCGCCAGCAACACCGACTGGCGCTCGGCGGCACGCTTGAGATCGTCGATGTCCACGGCGATGGCGAACACCCCGCTGACCTCGCCACCGCCATCGCGCAGGGGCGCGGCCGCGACCCGGGTCCAGCGCGCGCGGCCATCGTCGTGCAGGTACTGGAACTCCAGCCCCGGCACCACGGTCTCGCCGCGCATCGCACGGGCGATGGCGAAATCCTCCGGCCCGATGGCGCTACCGTCGGCATGCCAGCCACGCCAGCGATGCAGGTTGGCCTCATCGGTGGAAGGCACCTTGCCGCTGGGCAGGTAGGCACGCATCTGGTCGTTGGACAGCAGCATGCGACCCTGCAGATCGACGATGCACAGGCCGACCGGCAGCATCCTGAAGGCCAGCTCCAGGCGTCGCTCGCTCTCGCGCCGCCGTAGTTCCTCGCGCTCGCGCGCGGCCCGCGCCAGATGCGCGGCGGTGGTCTCGAACATCGTCACCAGCACGCCGTTGATGCGCCCTTCCTCACCACGGATCGGGCTGTAGGTGATGGTGAACCAGATGTCCTCCAGACGCCCCCGGCGGACCAGCGGATACAGCTTGTCCTCGAAGGTGAGCGTCTCGCCCTGCCAAACCCGGGTATAGAGCGGCCCGTTGATGTGCCAGACCTCGGGCCAGCACTCGCGGGTCGGCTGGCCGAGTCCACCGGGATGCTTGTCGGCCAGGATCTCGGCATAGCCATCGTTGTAGAGCTGCACCAGCTGCTCGCCCCACAGCACGATCATCGGGAAGCCATGGGCCAGCATCAGGTCCACGGTAGCGCGCAGGTGGGGCGGCCACTGCGCGCAGGCACCCAAGGGCGTGGATGACCAGTCATGGCGGGCGATACGCGCGGCCATGCCATCGTGGCGCGCATGCAGGCGCGGCGCAGGTGGCATCCCGCCACGCAGCGTGGCGGCGTGGATGCCTTCAGGACGGCGCGACATGCCGCGCAATCAGGCGATGCCCGCAGAGACCTGCGGCGCCGCCACCAGCCCGGCCAGCTGCTGCACCAGGGTTTCGATGTGATAAGGCTTGGTACAGCGCGGCGCGCTGGCGAAGCGGCTGGGCAGGTTGTCGTCGTAACCGGAGGTCAGCAGGAAGGGGGTACCCGCCTCGGCCAGCCGATCGGCCAGCGGATAGACCTGCTCACCGCCCAGGTTGATGTCCAGCAACGCCACATCGATGGGATGGGTATCGACCAGCTGCCCCAACGCCTGCAGGTCACCGGCAGGCCCCACCACCTGTGCGCCTTTCAGCTCCAGATAGTCGACCAGGAACATCGCGATGGCGAATTCATCCTCCGCCACCAGTACACGCAGCCCTTTCAGGCCCTCTGGTTTGTTGCCCGCTTCCAGCACGACCGGCGCTCCTCGATACACGCGGCCCACCTCTGCCGCAACGCCCGCAGGATGCGCGAACCGGGCTACAAGAGCGCGTGATGATGGATGAAGGTCGCGGCCACGGCGCGTTCACCGCGGCATTGCAACGCCGCGTTCAGAAGGCCCGTTCCCACTTCAGGCTGAGCAGGCTGCGGTCGTGGCTGTACAGCCAGCCGACGTTGCTGTCGATGCGCGCGTAGCGCAGGCTCAGGCTGGGTACCAGCCCGGCCACGGCCAGGCGCTCGCTGCGCACGATGGCGATCAGGTTCTGTTCGTCGTCCTGCCTGCGCGCCTCCAGCAACGGACTCCAGGTGTCGTAGTCGCGCTGGCGCAGCGACACGAATACGGTGGCCGTGGTGCCACTCCACTGCCGCGCCGCGCCCAGCCGCAGGCCGCGCTGGCGGTAGCCGTTGGCCGGGTCGGCTGCGCTGCTGTCGGTGACATCCAGCCCGGCGAAGACCGTCCAGCGTGGATTGAGCGCGCGGAACCAGGTGGCGTACAGCGATGCCAGCTCGCCGTCGTAGTTGCTGGCAAGGCCCTGCTGGCGGTAGCGCTGGCGCTTCCAGTCAGCCTCCAGCTTGAGCAGGCTGCGTGCATCCAGGGCGTACTGCCATTCCGCGTGCACGCCACTGCCGCCCTGCAGCGCATGGTTGCCCAGGGCCTGGTAGTCATAGCTGGGGGCGAGCATCACGGTCTGCCGTGCACTACGCCAACTGTAACCCGCCTGCACGTTGGCATTGAGCTCGTTGTACGCACTGTGCCCGCGCCATGCCTGACCGAAGGCGAGACCGCGCACGTACAGCCCATGATGCCCGCCGAGCACCCAGCGCCGTTCCAGGCTGGCGTCGTAGTCGAGGCCCGCCGCGCGCTGGGCGTCCGGCAGTTTCCGTTCGATGATGCAGGCGTCGCCCACGCCGAACAGGCAGGTGCGACTGGCCGAACTGCGGTTGATGTTGTCACTCCATGCCGGGCCGGCGGACAGCGCGCCTTTCCAGCGCTGGCGCGCCTGCAGGGCACTCAGGTAACCGTCCACGCGCGCGCGGACGCCGGCCGTGGCCGGATCATCGGCATTGATGCCTGCAGCGATGGCGGTGAACAGCGCGGCCGCATCGCGATCGCGCTGGTCTTCCGCATAGACACGTGCCAGCTCGAGGCGGGCCGGCAGGAAATCCGGCTGCGCCGCCAGCAGCGCTTCGTACTCCATCGCCGCGCGACGATGGTCGCCTGCCACCCGCGCCAGCGCCCCCTGCGCATAGTGGCGCAGCAGGGGGTCATGCCCCGGCAGTTCGATGTACTCATCGAGGAACGCAGCGGCGGCCTGCCATTGCTGATGCTGCAGAGAGAGGTAAAGGGCCTGGCCAAGATCATCGACGGTGCGCTCCACGCGCAGCGTCTGGCCGTCGATGGTGATGGTCGGCCGCTCCGACTCGGCCTGCTGCAGGCGCTGCTGGTCCTGCTGCTGGTGGCGCAGTTCGGTGCCCTGTTCAAGCACACGACGAAGATCGTCCTGCTGGGCGCGCACCTCGGTGGCAGCCAACAGCAGTACGACAAGGAAAATGGAATGGCGCATGGTCGATCCGTGGTGGTGCATGCAGCGGGCCGAAGCAGGGACTGGCGGATCGCGGCTTGTCCCTGCCCTGCCCCGTCAGGGGCGTGGCGATCAGTTCTTGCTGCCGCCGAAGGCGGTGTCGTACTGGCTGTTGCCGCTGAAGGTGGCGATACCGGCCAGGGTGGCCGCGTTGGCGCCGAAGAACTGGCCCTGGCTGGTGCCGGCAACGCTGCCGTTGGCGGTGGCGGTGCCGGCGAACGAGGCGTTGGCGCTGTTGATGTTGGCGTTGACGTTGATCGACAGGCCGCCACCGCTCAGGCCACCGAGCAGGGTGCCATTGCCGAAGTTGGCGCGGAACGTACCCGACAGCAGGTTGCTGCCATTGAACTTGTTCAGGCCTGCCACGCTGTAGGTGGCCACGCCGGCCGGCAGCGTGGTGCCTGCACGGTCACCGACGAAATAGACCTGGCGGTTGTTGAAGCCACCAGCGGCGCCATCCTTGGACCACTCGCCGAACCACACATCGCCGCTGCCGACCTTGACGAAGTTGAAGTGGCCCATGCCGGAATGGCTGCCCGGGGTACCGGTGATCGGCATGGCCAGTGTGCGTACGGTGACACCATTGACGGTGGTCGGGGCCGAGTAGGCCGCCAGGCCCTGGAAATCGACCGGCTTGGCATTGGACACGGTGCCAACGCCGATACCGGCCTTGCCGGCCGAGTGCGGGCCGCCGTTGACTTCCGACGCACCCACCTTGACGTACAGCTGCGCATCGGTCGCCGGGCTGGCAGCGCCGACGATGTCGGCCGCCTGCGCAGTGCCAGCCAGGGCCAGTGCAGCGGCGACGGCCAACAGGGAACGGTTGATCATTTTCATGGTATTGCTCCTTGGGTTGAGGGAACTACGGGTACAACACAAAAAGGAACGGCGGCGGATCAGTTGCGCTGACCGCCGAAGGACGTATCGAACTGGCTGTTGCCGGCAAAGGTTGCGATGCCGGTCACCGCACTGGCACCGGCGCCGAAGAACTGGCCGCTGCTGGTACCGATGATCGAACCATTGGCGATGGCCGAACCGCTGAACGCACCGGTGGCGCGATCCAGCGTGCCGCTCGCGGCGAGCCTGTATCCGGTCCCGACCAGGCCGGCGGTAACGGTGCCGGTATCGAAATTCGCCCGCAGTGCACCTTCCAGCACGCCGCTGCCATCAAAGCGGTTGATGCCAGCCAAGGTGTAGGTCACGATGCCTGCTGGCAGCGAAGTACCGGCACGGTCACCGACGAAGAACACCTGGCGGTGATTGAAGCCCGCCTGCGCGCCGCTGGATGACCATTCACCGAACCAGACATCTGCATTGCCCACCTGCACGAAGCTGAAGTGGCCCACGCCAGCGGTGGCGAACGGCAGGCCTGCGTCCGGGCCCAGCGTGCGGACCGTGGTTGCGCCACGCACCACCGTGGTGGCGTAGGGCACCAGGCTGGCCACGTCCACTCGCGCCGCGTTGGCATACGGCCCCAACGAAACGCCTGCGCGACCGGAACGGTGCGGACCGGCATTGAGTGTCGATTCGCCTGCGTTGATGTAATGGACGCCGTCCTGGGCCGGGCTCTGCCCGCCAGCGATGTCGGCAGCCATGACCGGCATGGAAGCCAGCAGGCCGATCGAAAGTACAAGGGTGCGGGGCTGTTTCACGGTTGATTCTCCCTGTCGAATACGGACTCAGAAGCGCGCGGTGATGCCAAGCTTGATCGTGCGGCCCGGTGCCGGAAGCGTTGAGCGTGTTGCCGGGTCGACGTAATAGCGGTTGCCGAGATTGCTGCCGACCAGCTCGACGCTGGCGTGCTGGTTGAAGCGCCAGCGGGCGTAGGCATCCACCGTGGTGATGTTTCCCCAGGTGAAGGGCACGTTTTGCCAGAGCAGGCTGCTGCCCCCGGCGATCAGGCGGTCGCGGTAGGCCTGCAGGTCCGGATTGTCGTGCCGCTGGTAGTGCACGATGCGGCTGCCCAGCTCCAGGCGCTCATCGAACAGGCGGGTGCCGAGTGACCAGTTCACCGACAGCTTCGGCGTGGCCTGGGTCAGCAGATAGCCGCTGACGAAGCCATCCTGGACGCAGTTGGGCACCCGCCCCTGGTCCGCATCCAGCCGTACCGCCGAGCTTTCATCGCAGACTTCGTTTTCAAGGATGCGGCTGATGCCCAGATCGGTGAAGAAGCGCCGGTTGTCGAAGCGCGCCTGCAGCTCGATGCCGCGGATGGTCTGCTTGTCGATGTTGTCGAACATGAAGTACGCATCACGCTCGATGACATTGCGGGTCTTGTGCACGTAATAGGCCAGCTTGACGTCGGCATCGGCGGTGTTGCCGAACAGCCCGGAAAGGTTGTGCACGTACCCCAGCTCGTAGTTGTAGGCATGCTCCGGCTTGAGTGGATACAGCGGATTGAGGCTGCTGGAGAACGCAATGGTGCTTTCGAACATGCTGGGGAAGCGCACCGCCTCGCTGTAGCGCAGATAGGCACGAGCGGCCGGCGAGAAACGCACCGTCGCCGAGAACGTCGGCAACCAGGCGTGATCGCGGTGCCGTTCGTTGCGCCCGGCCACCGACTGCATCGCCCCGCCCCCGATCCTGCAGCGGATGTCGGTGCCGAGGACCATCGGCAGCAGCCCGGGGATGGCGGCGACCTGGCCGTTGATGCAGGGATTGGTGGCTCGGCTGTAGTTGCCGTTTGCATCGGGCAACCAGGGAATGCCGTGCTGGACCTCCCTGGGTGTCTCGTACTTGCGCAGCAGGTCGGCCAGCGACTGATCGACGATCCAGCCCATGCCGATGCTGTCCCAGAATTCCCGCTCACTCTCGAGTGCGTCGATCTCGCCCTGCAGGCTGTCCGGCCGCGGTGGCAGTTCATTCACCCGGTACTGCGCTTCGCGCGGGACGATCGAGGTCGTCTGCAGTTCCGGGTGGGCCTGCAGGAAGTCGTCGAACGCCCAGTAACGGCTGTAACGCACGCCGGCATTGAGGGTCAGGAAGTCGACCGGACGCCATTCCAGCGTGAGGTAGCCCTCGCCCTCCTGGCGACGGCCGGCACGCGGGTACATGCGCCAGCCGTCGGACGGGCCGAAATACGGGTCACGCGAGCCGAGCTTCTCGTATTGCCAGTTGCCGCCCACGGTCAGGTCCAGGGTCGAATGCAGGGCGAAGCGGTTGCTCAGGGTCAGGCCGGTCCGGTCGTTGCTCGCATTTGCCAGCGCGGTGTTGCGCAGAATCGGGCTGGCGCCGGCATTCCAGTCCGGATTGCCCGGGGCGAAGTTCGGAAAGCCGCCTGCGGTGTAGGTATCGCTGTCCGTCTCTGTGCGCCACAGGTTGGCGTAGAGGTCCAGCCAGCGGCTGCCGGCCGGCTGGAAGCGGTACTCCAGGTTCCAGGCATCGGACGCAACCCGGCTGAGCGGCCACTGGATGCGCCCATAGTCCGGTGCCGACAGGATGCGCGACGGCATGATCTCGCCGTAGTGCGACAGCGTTCGCCGCCAGGTCGCCTTCAACTGCTGGTCATCGTTGATCTGCCAGCTGCCCTTGACCAGCCAGGACTCCTGTTCGCTGGAAGTATTGGGCACTTCATCGCCGGGCTTGAAATAGCGCGCCAGCGTGGTGATGTAGTCGATGCCCTGGTACTCGAACTGCTCGCGCCGGTCCTGGTCGTAGTAGGCGCTGCCCTGGGTCCCGGAGAAGTAGTTGCCGCGCTTGCGCCAGGCGTAGGCGGCCATCAGGTCGACGTTGTCGCCACGCACGCCCAGCGCCAGGCGCCAGGCCTGGTCCTCGCCATCGAGGGGGTTGTTGCCACTGCGCGACTTCACCGGCACTACCAGGGTGCGGTCGTCGTAGGGCGAGTTCGGCGAGCCCTGCGGGAACCCCGGCACGGTGCGGTAATCCTCGCCGGTGTGCAGCCGCGGCAGGCGTGGCGCCACCGCATTGCTGCTGCCTTCGATCTTCAGCTCGCCGCCGAAGCGCTCACCCGTTTCCACGATGTCATCGACGTCGATGGTCTTGATCACCAGCGCGCCACCGATCCCGCTGTGCACATCGCGCACCAGCCCTGGCCCCTTGATGACCTGGATGCCACCCATCAGGTTGGGATCGATGTAATTGCGGTTGCTGACGCCGTTGTAGCCGCGCCAGACCGTGAGCGCCTGTTCGCCACCGTCGATGCTGACCGGCACCCGCCCCGGCCCCTGGATGCCGCGGATGTTGATGTCCAGCGCGCCGCTGTTGCGCGCATCGCCACTGAACACACCGACCAGATCCTTTACCACGTCGGCCGGGTTGGAGCCGCGATAGCGCTCCACCCGGTCGCGCCCCGAATACGCCATGGTCAGGTCCAGCGCGAACACATCATCGTAGCCGCGCCGATCACGCGCCTCGCCCCCTTCCGACTGCAGGCGGCCGGCCACGTCCAGTGTTTTGGTCACGCGCACCCCGTCCCCCTCACCCGCCTCCGCTGCGGCCCGCAGGCTCCAGGTACCGTCCATGCCGCGCTGTGCACGCACGCCGCTGCCGCGCAACAGCTGCTGCAGTGCCTGCATCTGGCTGTACTCACCACTCACTGCACTGGAGCGGCGGCCCTCCACCAGGTCACTGCGGAACACCACCTGCACATTGGCCTGGCGGCCAAAGGCACGCACGGCGTCGGCCAGGGGCTGTTCCGGAATGGTGTACTGGCGCAACGGTGCGACGACCACCGGTTGCGCCTGCACGGCCGGCACCCAGGCCAGCGGCAGCAATGCGGTGGAGATGGCAAGAGCCAGGACGGTGGCGCGACGATGACAGGCGGATGCCGTGGACGGCATGGACAGGAACTCCTCAAGCGTGGCGGAACCACGGGCACATCCAGTGCCGGTGGCATGTCTGGCTTGAGGAGAAACGGTGTTTCGCTCTGGCTATACCTCTATAGACAGCAGGGCACAGCGAGTGCCCACGGTTTTTTCACGTTTTTTTTCCATGTGGGGCGCTGTGCGCTGTGCCGCAGGCACCTCACCACACCACCAGCGCTCCGCCGGGCAAGCGCTGCACACGCAGTCCTGCCTGCGCGGCCACCGCATTGATGGCGGTCTCCGATTGCTGCAGGTGGAACAGGCCACTGACCCGCACGCTCGCGCCCTGCCCGCCCAGTACCCAGACCGGGGCACGCCGGTAGCGCGCCAGGTCGGCGATGGCCTGCGCGGCCGGCTGATCGTCGATCACTACCTCGCCACGCCGCCACGGCGCCATGGTTGCGGTATCTTCCAGCTGCACCGGCTGCAGCCAGCGACCGTCACGGAACACACGTGCCTGCCCGGCATGCAGGCGCTGCACACTGCCATCACCCGGGCGCACATCGACCCCGCCCTCGCTGACCTGGGTCAGGACCGTGGTGTCCTGCATCGACACGCTGAAGGCCGTGCCGATGTCACGGATCTGGCCGCCCGCCGCCTCCACCTGGAACGGGCGCGCCTCGTGCGCTACCTGGAACCAGGCTTGGCCGCGCAGCAGACGAAGGTGGCGCTGCTGGCCATCGAATTCAATCGCCAGTGCGGTGCCGGCGTCGAGTACCGCGATGCTGCCGTCCTCCAACTGCACCATGCGCGGTGCATCGGTGCTGTGCAGGTCACTGCGTGCCAGCAGCAGCGCGTGCGGCGCAGCGGCAACCATCAGGACCACGGCGGCAGCACTGGCCAGCAGCCACGGCAGTCGGCGGCGTGGCGCGATCGGGCGCAGCCCCTGGCGGTCTTCGGTCAGTTCGGGCAGCGCGGCCAGCACCTCCGGCCCGGCGGCATCCAGCCCCCGCCAGAATGCCTGCTGCTGGCGCCAGGCCAGCACATGCTGCGGATCGGCCCGCAGCCAGCGCTGCAGGGTTCGTTGCTGGCGTTCCGGCAGCGGGCCTGCACTGCACCGGATCACCCAGCGCAACGCCTGCCTGGCCTGACGCGGCGAGGGTTCGGACGTGGTCATGGTTGTGGCCTGCCGCACCGCGAACGGGTGCGCTTTCCTGTTGTGACAACGGCGGGCGCGATCTGCCCACGGCAATCGCAGCTCATCGGCGTGTTCCCTGCTGGTGCTGCTGGATCAGCAGCGCCGCGCGCAGCACGTATTTGCCCACCACGCTCTTGGAGATGCCGAGGCGGGTGGCGATCTCGCGCTCACTCAGGCCCAGGTATCGATTGAGCACAAAGCACTCGCGCACCTGTGCCGGCAAGGCAAGGATGGTCTGGGTGATCTCGCGCAGCTGTGCCTGGTCCAGCGCCTGTGCCTCACCGTCGTGGCCTGCATCGGCCATGTCGGTGGCGTACGCGGCCATTGCGCGCCGCTCGCGGGCGTCGGACTGACTGCGGTTGAGCGCGTGGTGATAGGCCATCCGGTACAGATAGCCGCGCGGCTCCAGGATGGGCGGATCGCCGGGTACGCTGCTGGCCTTCAGGTACAGGTTCTGCAGCGTGTCCTCGGTACTGGCCGGGTCGAGATAGCGCGCGATGAAGCGAGACAACGCACGGCGCTCGCGGATCAGCAACTCGACCAGCGCCAGGGCATTGGGAGACATAGGTGCCAAGGCCGGACCGGGGAATGATGGGCGTGATGGCGACGGTCCGGACGTGGATTGTGGGCTGCCGGGCCGCAGGCGGCAAGCCGCCGCCGCCCACATCATCCATGCAGGGCAGATCCGAGCATGGCTCGACGCCACAGTGGGATTGGCCGAACATGACTCGGCCCTACAGACAACAGGAGATCCCGATGGCCTACGCACGCATTGTTTCGACCGCCGACAACTACCTGCACCACATCAGCAATGGCAGCTTCGATGTGGATGCGGACGAGCCCGCCTCGCTGGGTGGCCAGGGCAAGGGTTTCGCACCGTTCGACCTGTACCTGGCCTCGCTGGCGGCATGCACCGCCATCACCCTGCGCATGTACGCGCAGCGCAAGGGCTGGGAGCTGGGCGAATTCCATGCCGAGCTGCGCTCGGAACGTGACGCGGATGGACGCTTCCACGTGCACCGCGTGCTGCATGCCAGCGCCGAGCTGAGCGATGCACAGTGGCAGCGGTTGCTGGAGGTGGTGGAGAAGACCCCGGTTACGTTGGTGATGCGCGAAGGTGCACGCATCACCAGTGAGCGTGGGGCTGCAGCGTAATCCCATCCACGCCTGGCGTGGATCTACAGACGACGCTCGCCGGGCATGGCCCGGCGCTACCGGAGCGGCGCGGGGCCATCGGGTAGCGCCGGGCCATGCCCGGCGGCCACTCAGCGCCGTGAATGCAGCACGGTGCGCTGGCGCATCGCGTTGAATTCCTGCTCCACCTGCTGGATATCCTCGGCCTGGAACCCGGCCGCATCCAGCAGCTGGTCGGCGGCGGCCGCCGCCAGCGGATCATCGTCACGCTGGCGCCAGCAGCGCGCCGGCAGGAAATAGCCTACTTCGCTGCGCCCGCGCATGATCACCACAGGCCGGCCCGCATACAGCAGGAACTCGGCCAGGTGCTGGCGCAGCCCCTCCACTGAAACATAGGCCGGTCCCACACCCAGCATCTGGCTGGACGGTTCAGGACTCTCGAACAGCTTGCGACGGCTCATCCACTCCTCCTTTTGAACAACGCGTGGTCTCCCTTCCTTAGACGGGCGCATCGCTGCGCCCCCGCCACGCACGACGTGATCCGCATCACGCCCGCCACTCAGAACCCGGTATTGAACTCCAGCTGGAACACGTCGATCGACAACGGCGCACCGGACACTTCCTTGGCCGCCATCCACTTGCCGCTGATCCAGCTGCGCGCATCCAGCGCGTAGGCGCCGCCCACGTAGTAGCCACGGGCGTTGGTGCCGCCGAGGTGGAAGTTCGGGTCGTTGTACGCGTCCGGCAGCGCATCGGCCTCGATATGCTTGTAGCCCAGCAGCGCCTGCCACTGGCCCTTCTCCTTCAGGTCAGTGGCGCCGAAGGTGGCCTGCACCATCCAGGCGGTGTCGCCACTGCGGAAGGTATCGATGCTGGCGGCGCCACCGGCACCGTAGTTGTTGACGATGCCGTTGTTGGCGCGGCTGAACATGGCCTGCTTGTCGTAGGCCAGGTTGCGGATGTAGTCGCCATCCAGGCGCAGGCCGATGCCCTGGGCCAGCTGCGTATCCCAGCGCAGGTTGAGCGTGGCCAGGCGGAATGCCGAGGCCAGGCCGACATACTGCGGGGTCGGCGTGTTGGCCGGGTCCAGCGGATTGCGCGCGATGTCGCGGATCAACATCAGGGTATTGCCCTTCTGCATGAACGCTGGGCGCGACCAGTCGGTATCGCAGCCCACCGCGCCCGCATATAGCGCGCACGGCGAGGACAGGCGGCCGCTGATGTTCTTGAAATCGTAGTAGCCCAGTGCGGCACGCAGCGCATTGTCGTCGTTGAAGCGCCAGTTCATGCCGACCTGTGCACCGGACAGCCACTTGTTCTCGTTCGGGGTCTTGACCCGGCTCTGGCTGGGCGCGCTGTCGGAGGTGTACTCCAGCGGTACCACGGCCAGGTTGGCGAACAGGCCGAGGTCACCACCGTCAAAGTCATGCTGCAGGTTGGCGGCCAGGCCGTCGAAGTTCAGGTCGTTGGAGAACAGCGTGTCGCTGGTCCAGAACGGATTGCCGAAGCGGCCGCCGCGCACCGTCACCCAGTCGGCC
Organism: Stenotrophomonas sp. AS012628; assembly: GCF_010608305.1. Lineage (NCBI taxonomy): Bacteria > Pseudomonadati > Pseudomonadota > Gammaproteobacteria > Lysobacterales > Lysobacteraceae > Stenotrophomonas > Stenotrophomonas sp. AS012628. Next base: position 69,561 of record NZ_VMBJ01000005.1, read on the forward strand.
GGGCTGTAGGCCAGCCAGGCCTGGTCCAGCCACACGTCCTTCTTGCTCAGGCCACCGCCCAGCTGCTCGGTGGTCGACACCGGGCCATTGCTGCTGCCGCTGGCCAGGCGCACGCCGGCCGTGGTGTGCTGGCCGATGGTGGCCTCGATGCCCAGGCGGGCGCGGATGCGCCACAGGTTGCGGCGGTCCTGGCGGGTGTTCAGCAGCGGCGGCAGCTGCAGGTTGGTGTTGGTGTTGGTGTCGAAGCCGTTGCCGGAATTGATCGACGACCAGTTGCTCACGATGTCGCTGTTGCGCTCGGAATAGAAGCGCGACTCGCTGCGCACGCGCATGTCACCGGTCACCTTGATGCGCTTGGTCCACTCAGCCACTTCGTTCGGTGCCGCCCAGCCCTCGGACCTGGCCTGCGCCATCACGTCCTGGCGTACTTCGTCACGAATGCCGTCGCGCACGCTCTGCGGCACGTAGGGCACGCGCACGTCGCCGGCCTCCAGGGCCACGCCACCGCTGGCGGCCGAAGGTGCGGTGGTCGTAGTGCGCGATGCGGCCGCTGCTTCAGCCTCGGCCTGCACCAGCAGTGCCTGGCCGTCTTCTGGCTTCAGCGCGCCGCTGGCGATCAGGCCCTTGATCAGCTTGACCATGGTGGTTTCTGCGGCCATCGCACCGGCCGGGGTGGCCAGGCTGAGCAGCACGGCGCAGCACAGCAGCGCCCGTCGGGCCGGCCGCGGGCGGCGGGAGTCGGTTCGTGCGCGGACGTGGTCGTTCATCACGGTTCTCATCGAAAGAAGGGAAATCACGGAGGTCGGGAATCAGGCCCCGGGCCGGCGGCCCTGGATCAGCACGCGGGCGGGGAAATCGAGCGACGGCGGCGGTGCCTGGTCGACCTTGCCGATGCGTCGCAGCGCATCGAGCACGGCCGCGTCGGCCTCCTCGTTGCCACTGCCACGCACCAGCTCGACCTTTTCCAGGCGGCCATCGTTGGACAGCCACACATTCACCTGCAGCTGGAACGCCAGGCGCTTGACCTTGTCGTCGCGCGAGATCGCCTGCTGCATCAGGTAGCCGAGATAGCGCCCATAGGTGGCATTGCCGGCGCCGCCACGGCCCACGCCGGATGAACCGCCGCCACTGCCGGACTGGATGCCGAAGTTGTCACCACCGGCCTGCGCATCGGCATTCATCGTCACCGGGTCGGCGTTGTCCGGGGTCGGCGTCGGCTCTTCCGCCGGCGTCGGTTGATCCAGCGGCTCCGGCTCGGGAATGGTCTCTTCCGGCGGCGTCTCCGGCTCCGGTGGCTTTTCCGGCGGCGGTGGCGGCGGCGGAGGGGGGGGCGGCAATGCCAGCATCGGCGGCTGCACCACCGGCCGGCGGGTGCTGGCGGTGTCCTTGAACAGCATCCACCACACGGCGATGCCGAGCACCAGCAAGGCGGCCAGTACCAGTGCAATGGTCACCAGCAACTGGCGACCGCGCATGCCGGGCTCCGGCCGAGGGGATTGATGGGCCGTCATGCCTCAGCCCTGCGCCTTGCCGGTGACCAGCCCGACCTGGGCCAGCTCCAGCCGCCGCAGCAGGTCCAGCACCTCGACCACGCGGGCGTACTGCACCTGCGCGTCACCGCGCACGATCACCGGGAAATCCGGCGTGGTCGCGCGCTCGGTGCGCAGGCGGTCTTCCAGCTCGGCCATCGTCACCGGATAGGCATCCAGGAACACCTGACCACTGGGGTCGATGGTGATCGCCTTGGTCTTCGGCTTCTCCAGTGCCACGCTGTTGCTGGCCTTCGGCAGGTTGACCTCGATGCCGGGGATGGAGGCGTTGCTGGTCAGGATGAAGATCACCAGCACCACCAGCAGCACGTCGACGAAGGGCGTTACGTTGATGCCCTTCTCGCGCTTCTTGATGCCGAACTTCGCCTTCTGGCCCATGGCGCGCCCCTCAGCCCTGGACCGCGGCCGGGCCGCGCCCGTCCTGCTCTTCGGCCAGGCGCGCGGCGAACTCGTCGATGAACACCGCCATGTCGGCGCCGATCGCCTCGGCACGTGCACCCAGGTAGTTGTAGCCGAACAGCGCCGGAATCGCGACGCCGAGGCCGGCTGCGGTACACAGCAGCGCCGCGGCCATGCCCGGTGCCACCGAATTGATGTCCACCGCGCCGGCCATCGCCGCCACCACGAACACCAGCATGATGCCGATCACGGTACCGAACAGCCCCACGTACGGCGCGCCTTCGATGGTGGTCGACAGCCAGTTCATGCGCCGTGCCATCGCTTCCTGCTCGCGCACCATCACCGCATCCATCGAGGCGCGGATCGCGGCGATGGTGGCGCCACTGAGGTAACCGCTGTTGCCATCGCGCTGGTGGCGCTGCTGCATTTCATCGATGGCCACCTGGTAGATCCGCCACAGCGAACCGTCGTGCATCGCGGTCGGCGCCTTGCCCTGGCGGTCCATGTCGGACAGGGTGCGCAGCGGCACGCCGGACAACTTGCCGAAGCTCTCGGTGAACACCGCGTTGGCCTTGCTGGTGCGGCCGAAGTGGCGCCCCTTGGCGATCATGATCGCCCACGACAGCAGCATCATCAGGCCGAGGATCGCCACCACCACCCAGGCGTCGAACGGCATTGCCTTGAGGATGAAGGCGAAGTGGCTCTGACCGGCGGACTGCTCGTCGGCACCGTAGCTGATCAGGCGCGAGTCGGCGCCCTGTGCGGTGGCATCGGCCAGCAGCAGTGCCGTCGGTCGTGCCACGCGAGAGATACGCAGCTCATCCAGTGCGCCCTCGAAATTGGCCAGCGGCTGCGCCGCGCCAGGAGCATCGGCGCCCACCACCGGGGCGGTGCCCAGCGCCGGCAATTCGCCGCTCAGCTGTGCGACCACGCGGCCATTGAGGTACAGCTGCAGAGCGCCCTTCTCCGCAGTCAGCGCCACATGCGCCCACTGCCCTTCCGGAATCGGCTGTGCCGGCGTGCTGCGATGGCCATTGAGCTGCACGAACGGCACCCGGTTCTCGATGCCCAGCACCAGTTCGGAAGCACCGTCACGACGGGCATAGATCGCCTGTGCGGCGTTGTTGCTGCCCGGCTTGATCCAGGCCGAGACGGTGAGCGGCGCGCCCGCCTCCTGCGCAAGCGATGCGCTGGCCGGCAGCGGCAGCGGGGCTGCGCCCAACTGAACGCCGCGGCCGATCACCGAGCCTTCCGACGGCGGCGCCACGGCCACGGCGTTGTTTCCATAGGCGGTGGTGTCGCGTGCCGGCGCATTGGCCTCGGCAAAGTGGTAGACCAGCGTGTAGTCCGGGTCGAACACCTGCTGGCCATTGCCGCTGGCCGGGGCCTTCTCGTTGCCGTAGTACATCCAGATCGTCTGCGGTGCTGCGGCGCTGACCGCCGGTACGTCCACCCAGACCAGGGCCAGGCCCAGCTTGGGATCGAACTGTTCGATCTGGTGGGCCAGCACGGTGCGGCCATCACCCGAGACGAAGCGCAGGTCGTTGCCCGCGTCCTGGGTGCCGTCGAAACCGAAGTTGCCGGTATGCAGGCGCAGCAGCAGCGGCGTGCGACCCGGGTCACCGGCCAGGCCCGCGCCCTGCGGGCCGGCGTCGACGGTGATCGGCTTGCGGTATTTCCATTCGGCCTGCCACCAATTGGCATCGGCCGCAGCGACCGGCAGCGCAACCAGCGCGGCCAGCAGCAACAACACTCGGGAAAGCAAACGGTCCATGCGAAGGGTCTCCGGAGAACGCATGTTCAAGGGAAGGGTCAGTAGCTGGTGCTGATGTTGAAATGCAGGCGCGGGTCGTCCTTGCGCGTGACCGGGCCATCGGCATAAGGCCAGGCGTAGTCCAGGCGCAGTTGCAGGTGTTCGCCGAGGCGCATCTGCGCGCCCAGGCCGACCGAGGCCAGGTTGTACTTGTCACGCTGCTCGGGCAGCGGCTGGCGCAGGCGCAGGTAGGCCGCGTCGGCAAAGCTGTAGACACGCAGGTCGGTGCCGCTCCACAGCGACCACGCCGGGGTGCGCCATTCCAGGCTGGCCAGGCCGCCGTAGTCGCCGATCGCCTCGGCCGACAGATAGCCGCGCACGGTGTACATGCCACCGGCGGCAAACTGCTCGGCCGACACCAGCGGCGCGTCGGTCACCTGCAGCAAGCCACGTGCGTACCACTGCCAGTCGTTGCCGAAGGTGTGGGTGTTGGCCACGTCGGCCTTGAAGGCCACGAAGCTCGGGTCGGCCCAATAGCGCTTCTGGCCGAAGGCGGTGGCGTCGCTGCCGTAGCCGAACAGGCGGCGGGTGCCGGCAACCAGCTGTGTGTTGATGCTCAGCTGATCCTGCTCGCCCTGGCGCACGCCCACGAAGGCCAGCGTGATAGGCGCGTACTTCAGCGGCGTCTTCAGGCTGTCCTTGCCCATCTGGGTATCTTCCTCGGTGTCCTTGAAATCCACACCAAGGCTGAGCTGGCGCCACCACTGACTGCTGCCGGCCAGTCGATAGTTGAGCTTGAGGCCGATCGAGTGACCGTTGCCGATCACGTTGGTACCGGTGCCGGTACCCACCTGCCCACCCGCGTTCAGCACGCGGCTGTCGGATTTGTAGCCGGACGCTTCCAGGCTCCACGGCGTGCCTTCGAACGGCATCGTGTACGAGGCCGAGAACACCTTGGCCTGTTTGGTGTCTTCCGGTGCCAGATACACGCCGATGTTGGCGCTGTGCCCGCGCTTCCACAGGTTGTCGTAGGCCAGCGATGCACTCAGGCGCAGCTTCTCGGTGTCGGCGCTGTGGTCATTGTTGAGTGACGCGCTGGCACGCCACGGCGACTTTTCTTCGACCTGCAGGTCCACATCCATCGTGCCCGGCACCTGGCCTTCGCGCACCAGCGGCATCACCTGGCGACGCCCGCCCTCATTCAGCGCGGTCAGTTCTTTCTGGGCCTGGTCGAAGTCCGGCACCTTGCCTTCCGCCAGCGCTGGTACGCGTTCGCGGATGCGCTCGGGCGATTCGTGCTTCGTTCCCACGACCCGCAGCTGGCCGATCGGTGTCTGCTGTACCTTCAGCAGCACTACGCCACCACTGACCTGCTGCTCGGGAAGCTCCACGTAGACCGACTGGTAGCCCGCCTGCTGGTACAGCGCATTGACTGCATCGCGTGCCTTCTCGACATCGGCCAGGGTCTTTCCCGGGCCGAGGAAGGGCTCGACCGCGCGCTCGATCTGGCGCGGATCGAGCACGGTATTGCCGCGCACGATGTATTCATTGATGTTCACGCTGGGCGCAGGCGCTGCCTCCTGCGCGAACAACGGCAGCGGCATCGCGGCCAGGGCCAGCACCAGGGGATGCAGGCGCAAGGGAAGGCGGACGGCTCGGCACGGAACAGGAGTCATCGAAGGCATCGCGTCGTATCGAAGGTAATGGCCATGGAGCGGCGCGTGGGTCTACCAACAGGACGTGCACGTCGCGTCAAAACCGCCAACAGTTTTATGACAGCACTGTCATCTTTTGACAGCGCCGCAACGCACGCAGGCGGACCCTGCCTTCGCCACACGTCTTCATTGCAGAACGTCGATTGCCGCGGGAAGTTCGAGATGCGTGAATCATTGATAATGGAGCTGCGCGCTGCCCTCACCCTTGCGTTGCTGCTGGTGTTGGCCCCGCTTCACGCCGACGAGGCGAAGAAGCAGGAAGGCGCCGCGCCCTGTATCGAAGTACAGGTCAATGGCGAGCGTATTCCGGCCTGGGACTGCCTGCAGCGCAAACTTGCGCCGGCATCGAAAACGGCGAAATCACCGGCGCTGCCGGAGGCCGAACGCCTGATGCGGCAGCCCGGCAACCAACTGATGCAGTACAACCTGGAAGGCACACGACAGCGCATGGGCGATGCCTTTGGCCGTTCGGTGGTACCGCAGCGTCCGGCTCGCTGAGCCAGCGCCTTTGTAGAGCCGAGCCCATGCTCGGCTGTCTTTGCATTCATCGGCGATGCCGCGCAGGAGCTGCCGAGCGTAGGCTCGGCTCTACAGTGCGGCCGGCACGATGCCATCGGTCGGCACCGGCGGCAGCTCAGGCACCGGCAGGCTGCGCGATTGCCCGGCCTGGTTCAGTTCCACCGCGCTGGCACTGATGCTGGCCAGCACCGTGCAAGGTCCGAGCCGTTGGCCGGGCGCATACGCTTCCGCCGGGCGTCCATCCACCGAGAGCAGGGCCAATGGCGCATGGTCACCGGCCATCACGCCCAGCACCACCACCTCGGTCTGCACTGCACCGGGGGACAGCAGCCGCACCAGCGGCAGGCTAGCCACTGCATCGAACATCGGCCGTACCGGCGCCACGGCCTTCGCCTCGCTGGCCGCGGCCGCTGGCGCCACGGCAGACAGGGTGACACCCCAATAGGCCACCACGGCCAGCAGCAGCGTCGCCGCCAGCAGGGTCAGTATGCGATTGCGATCCCAGCGCCTGCCATCCATGTTCCGCACCACCGCCACGTTCGTGTCCGCCCACGCTAGCAGCTGTGGCTGACGCTTTTGTTTCATCATGCCGGCCTACGCTGGCAGGTATCGACCCGGACAGGAGGCAACGTCGATGCAGCGCGTGCCGCGTGGTTTCACCCTGCTGGAACTGATGGTGGTGCTGGTGATCATCGGCATCTGCACGGCCGGAATCGGGCTGGGCCTGGGCAGCCTGCTCGACCCGGGCCGGCAGCTGCGGCAGGAAGCCGAGCGGTTGGCGCAGCGCCTGCAGGTGGCGCGCGATGAGGCGCGCATCGATGGCCGCCCCCTGCGTTGGGAGGCCGACGCCAACGGCTATCGTTTCAGCCGCCGCGAAGGCAGCGGTTGGGTGACCGTTGAACACGATGATCTGCTGCGTCCGCAGAAGTGGCAGGCAACGGGCATTGCGGTGCAGCCCGCCAACCCCATTGAGCTGAGCCCGGAGTGGATCGGTGTCGCCTGGGAGCTTGGATTGTCGCTGGAGGGTCGCAAACTGCGCCTTCGTGATGATGGCAGCGGACAGTTGCAGGTCGTGCAATGAAGCAGGCGGCGCGCGGATTCACCCTGATCGAAGTGCTGATCGCATTGGCGATCGTATCGATTGCACTGGCGGCGGTGATGCGCTCGGTGGCAGTGGCGACCGACGATCAGTCACGGCTGCGTGATCGTCGCCTGGCACTGTTGTGTGCGCAGGATCGCTGGCAGGAACTGCGCCTGAGCGGACAGGCACCGCAGGATGCCCGGCAACGCTGTGTGCAGGGGCGCAGCAGCTTCCTGGTGCTTCAGCATCTGGGCACGGGCAACGATGGCCAGCCGCAGGTGGAACTGAGTGTGGTTGCCGAGGACGCTCCTCGGCAGTCGCTGGCGCGGATGCAGTTGCCATGGACGGCGGCGCAATGAGGCGCGCCGTCCGCGGCTTCACCCTGATCGAGGTGATGATTGCGATCACCATCATGGGCGTACTGGCACTGATCTGCTGGCGGGCGCTCGACAGCGTGGCCAACAGCGACCAGCGCCTGCGCCAGGCCGATGCCGAGACCACGACGGCGCTGCGCGTGCTGCAGCAGTTCCAGCGTGATATCGAAATGCGCGCAGACGATGCGTTGATGAATGGTGCAGTGCGGCCGGCCGATCAACCGCAGCGGCTGCTGCCGCCTTCGCTGGTGAGCGAGCGGCATCCGGATGGGAGCTTCGCGCTGGAGATCACCCGCAGTGTCGGCAGCGATGGGCTGCGCTGGCAGCGGGTGCGCTGGTGGCGGCAGGGAAGTACGCTTTGGCGGGCCAGCGGCGCAGCGACGGATCGGTATCCCCTGCCGGCGCCGGATCTGTCGAAGGGCATTGCCGTGGCGCGCGAGGTACAGCGGTTCGAGGTGCGGGCCTGGCAGCCAGGAACGGGATGGGCCGTGTTGCCGAGCGAAGGCGAGGTAATGCCGGCCACCGGACTTGAACTGCGGTTGGGCCTGCGCGATGGGCGTGGGCCGCTGAGTTACCGGCGGGTGCTGGAGCTTTAGGATTCTTCCCAGGCAAGGCATCCACGCACGGCGTGGATCTACGGTGGGTGCCGACCGTGCCTTGGTGGGTGCCGACCGTTGGTCGGCATTGTTGTTGGCTCCGGAATCCGCGCATTGCATGGATCCCCCCGCCTGCCGCCGGGCACTCTCCTGCACCCGGCGGCGTTGTGTCGGTGGTCCTCACCGCTGATGGCCGCTCCCTGCCCTCCGTGCCGTCCTGGCTGGGGCCGCCACCGCTCCGTGGCGGCTGGCCCGATGCTGTCCGTTCTTCCGGCCCGATCGCATCCACGCAAGGCGTGGATCTACCTTGGTGCCGACCGTTGGTCGGCACGCTTGCAAGAGGCCTACCGGCGCTGCGTGCCCTCGTCGCGACTTGCCTGCGGGAACTGGAAGGCACTGTTGGCGTCATAGCCAGCGTTGGCAGTATTGCCACGCGCCGGCGGGTTGATGCTGCTGGTGCCGCTGCCGAAGCCGAGGATCTGCACACTGATCACCGAAGGCTGGTTGCGCCGCGCATCATCCTGGCTCTTGCGCATCACATCCTGTGCCGCTTGGCTGGCGCTGTTGGCTGCTGCACTGGCCGAGGCCAGCGCGTTGACGTTCACCGTGGCCAGCACGGGCAGGCCCTTGCTTTCACCCTGTACCTGGATGTTGGCGGCATTGAGCACCTGCAGCGCGGCCAGGTTGATGTTGCCCGAGACGCGGATGCCAGCCTCGCCCGCATCGATGGTGCCCAGCGGCGCGATCAGGTCGACGTCGCCCGGTCGTACTTCGGCAATGGGGTTCAACGTTGCGATACCTGCACCACTGGCCGGGGCCTGCGGCGACAGGATCACGTTGCCCCAGCCGTCATAGACGCGACGCGGTGGCGTGTACAACAACGTGGTCTGCGAACCACGACCGGCGTTGATGTCACCCTGCTCCGACCAGGCCAGGATGTCTCCGCCGAACGTTGTCATCACCCGAGACAGCCCCAGCAGAACGCTGTCCTGGCTGAACAGACGGATGTCACCCTGCCCCTGGGTCACCAGCCCGGCACTGGCCGGCGGCACCACGCCCTGCACACCCACCACGATCTGTCCGCCCGGCGCCATCAGCTCGATGTTGCCGCCGGCTTCGGTACGCACGCCGGAGCCTCCGTACATCAGGATGTCGCCGGTGCGCTGGATCGTCGCCCCCGTCGCATCCTTGTCCGGCATCAGCGTGGCGATGGCCTCGCGGCCGCGCAGGTAAGAACCGAAACGCGGACCTTCGGCATCGGTGTACTCGCGGCCACCTTCACGCAGTTCGGCGTAGTAGACCTGGCGCAGGAAGATGCGCTGCTGTTCCTTCGGCAGTCGGTCGAATGCTGCCAGGGCCTCGGCGCCATCAACCGCCAGACCGAAGCGCTGCTGCAGCCACTCCCTCAACTCCTTGTCGTAGATCTTCACCGCCTTGCCCGGCTGCGCAGCCAACGACTGCGAGGAATCGGCGAGGTTGGCCGGATCCAGGTAGTGCGTGCGCAGTGCATCGAAATCAATGCCCTGGTTGCCGGCAGTCACTGCGATGCTGGCGCCGGGACGGGCATCGCCTTGCACGACGCCGCCCAGGCTCACGATGCTTCCGGCCTCTTCCTGGCGCAGCTGCCGGCCCGCACTCACTTCGACGTTGCCGGGGCCGGCAACCGTCAGGTTGCTGCGGATGATGTCCCGGCCCGCTTCGATCCCGCTGATATCGGTACCGCTGGTGTTGAGCGCGGTGACATCCGCGCCGATCACATCGCGACCGGCGCGCAGCTGTACCGCCGAGCCCGCTTCGTACCAGTCGAATACGGTACGCGCGCCGTTCTCGGCATTGCGCGACAGTTGCCGCCTGTCGCCGCTTCCCAGCCCGATGATATCGCCGGCCACTGCATAGAACCGGCTGGCCACGGTCGGTGTGGTTGGCAACAGCACGCCGAGCGCGGTATTGGGACCGAAGGCAAAGTACGGCAGCGTAGTGCCAGGACTGGCGCCGTTCCCGTCCGCGGGTACATTGCTGCGCACGGTTCCCGCGTTTCCGGGGCCTTGCGCGATGAAGCCGGGATTGAATGGGCCGGGGACACGGGCATCACTGCTTGAGCGCACAATCTGAGTGGCCCGGTCGGTAGCCAGGATCGATCCTCCCGCCAATACCTCCAGCCGACCCGACGCCGAGGGCGCCAGCACGATGACGTCCTGGGCATCGGGCACGCTGCCACTGCGCAGACTGGCGAGATTGATGTTCCCGGAGGCCGCGATGGCCGTGAACCGGGAGGGATACAACCAGTAGTTGAGATAGGCATCGCCATTGCTGGGGTTGATCCTGATCACCTCCCTACCCTGGTTGCTGCCGGTCGTGTGCTGCGTGCCAACCAGGCCCGGCGAAAGATTTCCGCCTGCGGAGAACAGGTCGAGCGCGGTGCGCGGCGTCCACAGCGAGAACCAGCTTGTGCCCGACGCGTGACCGCCCCCTTCCAGCAGGATATCGTTGAAATTGGCCACGGGAACCCGGCCGGGATCGGCGGCACTACCCAGTACCACATCGCCGCGCGCCTGCACCTGGGCGGTGGAATCGCCCAGCGCCAGCACCGGCCCGGCCATCGCAACGGGTGCGTCGGCCACGAACGGATTGTGCAGGCCCAACGTGCCGTAGCTGCTTTGTATCGCGCTGAGACCGCCGATGCGCGCCGCCTGCAGCAGCGTGCTGCCGCGTAGATTGGTCACGGTGCCGTTGAGATCCAGATCCTGCTGGAAACCTTCGGGCTGCTGCGCGCTTGCGCGCAGGCCGGGGTTGACCGCTCCGCCGCTTCGCAGCGTCAGGTCTCCGCCCCCCGTCAGATGCAATTCACCGTTGCTGACCCGTCCGGTCGACCCGACCGCCGCGACGATCGCGCTGGAATGGGGCGCCGTCAACAATCCCAGAGCATTGCCCATCGGCGCGATCACGCCCGAGTGGCGGCCTGCTTCCAAGGACAGATTACCGCCGCCCAGCGTGCCGAAACCGGTAAAGCCGACCAGGCGAGGCGTCGCATCCAGCTCAGGGCCCACCGTGCTGTAGGTACCGAAATTGATCCACCAGCTGGTTGCGCTCTGCACTACACCAGCAGTCGTGCCCGATCCCTGGCGCCACAACCAGTTGCCCACCGCGGCGCTGGAATGCCCGGCCTGGTCGCGCTGCGGCGTGCCCGCCTCTGCGCGCGCGCTCCAGGTATCACCGGTGATATCGCGGCCCGCTTGCACGTGCAGATTGCCACCCTGGTCGGGATACCACGCCTGGTAAGTGGCGATGGCGGCATCGTAGCGGCCGGACGCCTGGACCGGGCCCAGCAGCGCGGTGTTCCTGGGCACTGGGGCCCGCCCCGGGGTGAACTGCGTGTCACGGCCATCACCCAGCGCCGTCGGCGCACCTGCGGTGTACACACCGAAACCGGACTTCATGCGCACATCCTGCGCGGCCAGCAGCGCCAGGTCACCCTTGCCGGTGCGCAGGACGCTCCAGGCCGGTGCACCCAGGCGCTTGCCATAGGTCGTGACTTCAGTCAACGTGCCGCCGCCATAGCAGTAGCCCATCGCCGCGCAGATTTCTTCCTCCGACATGCCCATCTCGGCCCCGAGCTCCGTAGCCGGGCGGCCGACCCACGATTCATCGCCCCACCATGCCAGCGAGCCTTCCTTGTCGACCAGGCGCGGGGCCGGACCGCAGTAGGGTCCGGAATCACAGACATCGCTCTCGGTCATGCCAAGCTCCCGAGCGAGATCCGCTACGGGTTTTCCGACCCACGACTCATCGCCCCATAGATCCAGCGAGCCATCCACGGTGATCACGCGGTCGCCCTTCCATTCCGTCGTCGTGGTCACCGTACCGATGGTGCTGTAGTGGCTGTCGGCCAGCACGATGCTGCCGTCACTCCCCCAGCGCCGGGTACGCGGATCGGCGGCGGTCGTATCAGCACCGGCCACCGCGGTCAGGTCCCACGAGGTGGTGCCTTCGGGCAGCATGGCCGCCAGCGCCCAGTTGCGGCCCTGGCGTCCGCTGGCATCGGCCGCCCGCAGCTTCACCGGTGCATCGCCTGGCAGCTCCACCTTGGTCATCGACGGGATGATCGCACCGGCATGCAGGTTCAGCGCGCCTGAAAGCTTCATCGCCATGGGCAGGGCGACGCCGGCCGGCCACACCTGTGCGGCCAACGGCGCCGGCGTGCGCAGGCGGAAACCGGCACCCAGTCGGGCACCGGACTGCAACGCCAGCGCCTGTGCCAGCACGGTGCCGGCCACCATCACCTGTCCGCTGTCTGTGGTCACTACCGCGCCCAGCACGGTACCGGCCGGCAGCAGCAGCGGCCCGGACAACACCATCTCCGCCGGTAGCACGGTTCCGGCCGGCAGGGTTACCGCCTCGAAGGGCAGCGCATAATTCAGCGTGGCACCGGCGCGGAACTCGGTGCCGCCCTGGAGCTGGACACCCTCGCCCGGCACGATCAGGTCACCGCCAAACGCGGTGTTCGGTGAACCCGTACTGCGTCCTTCCAGCAACACCCAGCCGTCTTCATCGGGATTGGCAGGCGGTGGCGCGAACCCATCGTTGATGCTGCCGTAGACATTGACGTCGCCCTCGGCACGCAGTACCAGCGCGGCCGACTCACCGAAGCCACGGCGCGCAGGATCGGCCCGGTTCGACTGCGGTCCGTAGCGGTAGCCGGACAGATCGATATCACCGGCCACGACCAGATCACCGCGCGGGTTGTCACTGCTGGTTCGCGCCATGATCTGCACACCGGGGCGCAGGCGATAGCTGCCCAGTGCGGAGATGCGCTGCTGCAATCCGGTATTGGCCAGCGCGGCGTTCATCCATTGGCTGTTGTCCGGATCCACCACCGTATCCAACCATTGCTGGTTGATCACCTGCGGACGATGGCCATGCACGTCCGGAGCGCTGGCCAAAGGCGCCGAATCATAGCTGCGGAAGGCGTTGACCTGCACATCGCCGGCACCGGCGATGTGGATGCCGCTGGCCACCTCGATCGCTGCATCGTTGCTGCCCACGCGGGGCACGTTGAGCTTGACGCTGCCGCGTGCGCGGCCGTCGTTCTGGCCCGGCCCGCTACCGGTGGCCACCGACGTGCCGGCGCGCAGGTCCATCGAGGCAGCCGCACCCAGCTGCAGGCTGCCGTTGGCCGAGGTCAGTTCGATCATGGCCCGGTTCGGGCTGTCGATGATCTTGCCGTAGCTGTCCACGCGCAAGGCGCTGCCATGCGCGTCCAACGTGCCATCGATACGCAGCACGTCGCGGGCGGACAGGCGGATGCTGCCGACCTGTTCGCCACTGGCATCAATGCGGCCATTGACCTGCAGGCTGCCGCCATCGACGCTGATATCAACGTTGCGGGCCTTCACCTCATCGCCGATCACCAGGTCGCCTTCGCTCAACTGGAAGGTCCGGCCACCGGTAATACCATCGGCGGTAAGCCGTGTATTGAGCCCGGAGAAGTCCTGCAACTGGCGTGCGCGCACCACCACTTCGCCACCGTCATAGGGCACTTCGGTGCCACCGGCGTCGTAGCGGCCGCTGGCACCGCCAAGCAACGAACCTGCCAGATCGACACGGCCGCCCTGCGGGCCCAGCGCAGCAACGGTCAAGCGGCCGCCGCGGTTGTTGCGGGCGGAAAGATCGATCCGCGACGCCGCGTCGGCAACGATGTCACCTTCGCGGCTCGACAGCGCCACGTCACCGCCCCAGCTGTACTTGTCCACGTCGAACAGGCTGACCTTGCGCCCTGCCATGTCCAGCACTGCATTGCTGCCAAGCACCACGCCCTGGCGTGCGTTGGCCTCAAACCTGCCGGACGCCAGCGCCAGCCTGCTGTCGATCACAACGCGTTCGGCCGTGATGGACAACTCCGCACCCAACGCATCGCTGCCCGCGGTCGCCGCGGCGCCGCGCAGCTGCACCGTACCGCCATTGCGGATGGCCAGCTGCGCACCCGCGTTACCCGTAAGCAGCGGGGTGACGATATCCAGCGCGCCGCCGCTGAACTGCCAGCCGCTGCCTGCCACGTAGTCGCCCTGGCGCTGGAAGACGTCCAGGCTGCCCTTGCCCGAGAACAGCATGCGGTCCGACGCTGCCAGGGTAACGCCGGCAAAGCCGAGCACCTGGCGACCGGCCGCCACAGACGAGTTGGGGCGGGTGAACGGCGCACGCCCCAGTTCCAGCACCCGTGTATTGATCTCCAGCTGCCCTTGGCCGAGCCGGCCCACCATCGCCTCGCCGGGCGGTTGTGCCAGCTCGCCGCCGGGCAGGTCGGTGCCGGCCAATGTCCCATCCCAGACCAGCGTGTCGGCGAAGATGCGCGCGCGGTCGGTGGCGGCAGCATAGCCGTGGATGGCCGGCGCACCCAGCACCAGATTGCGCAGGCTGCTGCGACCGGTCGCGCCATCGCGCGTATCCAGGTCGACACTGCCGAACACGTTGATGGCATCACGCGCGGTCAGGCTGAGCGCCTCCAGTGCGGGAGCGCCGATGGCGGTGTTTCCGCGCAGCAACCGCTGCAGCACCTCCTGGTTCATGGTCATGCCCGTGGGCAGGCCGCCGGCCGCCGACGCCATCGCAATGGCCTCGGTGCTGCCCAGGTTGAGTGCGGACATGCCCAGGCCGAGCTGGCGCGTGCCATAGCTCAGCGAGTCACCCATGTTCAAGGCGCCGTCGGTGACCACGTTGATGCTGCCCGCCGACAGCAAGCGGGTCTGCCCACTGCAGTCCGCCTCGCAACCGCCGATGTCGATCGCTACCGGCCCGCCGGCACTTCCGCCCTGTGCACTGAGCGCCGTCAGGCGCTGGTTGGACACGGCAAGCAGGCCGCCCGCGACCAGGTAGGGCGCCGTGGGCTGCGCCACGCTCGACGGGCCCGACTGGGACAGGGTGTCGATCGAAACGCCCTGCTCGACCAGGATACCCCTGCCTCCGAACGCGGCCGACAGCAGCACTTCCTGCGCCGTCAGGTTGACGCCGTTGCGCACCACGATGTGCTGTGCGCCGCCCTCCAGCGCATAGGTGGTTGCATCGCGCCGCAGCGTGCCGCCGATCAGCATCGTTACCGGACGGAATGCATTGAGCGTGGTATCGGAGACGGTAGCGCCGCGCCCGCTGGCGGCATCGGCGCCCTCGCTGGCGATCTCCAGCGTTGCACCATTGGAGACACGCAGATTGACCGAGAGCGTGCCGCCGAGCCCGTCACTGCTGCCGGCGCCAAAGCGGGACAGGCCGAGGAAGGTTGCCGCCGGGGTACCCGACCGTCCTGCGCCTTCACCGAACACCAGGTTGAGGCTCCCGGCATCCACCGTCCGCCAGCGCAGCGCTTCGCCACGCCGCTCGGCCACGCCGTGCACGAACGCGTTGTAGGAGGTTTCGTTGTAGCCGGCGTGGCGGCGAACCGCCTCCGCTGGTGTCAGCACCAGGTCGGTGAGCAACGGCGACACCGCCCCGCCCAGGCCCTGCGCGCGGTGCCCGCTGATGCGCCAGGAGCCGGTGCCGGTCGCCACCGGCGAGACGTTGCCCATCGCGCTCTCGGCGCCGATCTCGACGCGGAATGCGCCCTTCTGCAATGCGTAGTTCGCCGGCAGCAACGTGTAGGTTCCCGCCGGGAGTCCAGGCACGCCGTCCGGAATGACGATCTCCTGGCCGACACGGGGATCGACGCTGCCGTCACCGGTCGCCAGCGGTGCCTGCACGTCCGCTCGGCCCGGCACGATTGCGTAGACCGCATTGCCCGCGCGACTGAAGCCATAGCGTGGATTGGCATCCGCCAACGAATGCCGCAGGACATCGACCGAGCCACCGCGCCCGGCGACGAACGCAGCGCCGGTCAACTCACCTCCGCCGGAGACATCCACGATGCTGCCTGCGGCACCGTTGAAGGCGTTGGCGACGATATCCACACCGATCGGGGCATCGATCGATCCAGGAACCAGCACATCGAACTCGGCGCCGTTCCGGCGCCATGTCACACCGTCCACGGTACCGCCAAACGGAAGCGCCAGGCCGGCGCCACTGATCGAGGTCACGCTGCCACCCAGCAGGTCGACGCGGCTGGCGCGATTGGTGTTTCTTTCACCGCCACCCAGTTGGACGCGGCCCCACGGCGCCTGCACGTTGCCGCCCTGCACCACCGTCGCCGCGACCAGTTCCAGGCGGCCGAATGCCGAATCCGGTGCCGGTTGCGTGGCACTGCCAACGCCGTGGATGCGCAATACAGCTTCCGGGTTCTGCCAGGCAGGCTGTCCCGACGGACCGATGTCCGCAACGCCAGCGACGATGCGCCCGCGCGCCCGGGCCGCCGGGTACAGACGGGCTGCACTGATATCGATCGAACCCGGGGACGACAACGAAGTTTCCTGGGCGCTGCTGGCTCCCGGTGCCAGCAGGCGGATGTCGCCACGGCTGTCCAGGTTGACATGGTCGAAGCCCGCCAGCCAGCTAACGTCGCGCAGGTCGATCAGGTTCGCCTTCACATCGAAACGATGTTGCTTCCCTTCGTCGAACCGCGCCTCGACCGGCCGCAGCGTGCCCTCCCCCGCCGGCTGCCACCAGCGTCCCTGCGCAAGGCGCACGTAGGGCGCGCTCAGCAACAGGCGGCTGCCCTCGCTGTTGCCTTCCGCAAACCCCAGGGCGCGCTCATTCATGCCATGGATGCGCAGGCTCTGGTCCATGCGCAGATTGACATCTCCCTGGGCGCGGAAGTCGCCGAACAGGGCCAGATGATCGAAACCACCGGCCTCGATCTGCTCCACCGACAGTGCCGCATGGCCGTACTCAAGGCGTGCAGGCAGGTCCGCCGTCTGCGCGGCGTGCTGGGTCAGCGAGATCACCCGCGGCGCCAGCACGTCCTTGCCCAATGCCGTTCTGCCGTAGGTGCCGCCCCCAAAGGCAACACCGAGGGTGCCGCCGCGCGCGCCGTCGCCGCCCGCTGCTGCGTCCAGTTCGCCCTGCAGGTACAGCGCATTGCCCGCGCGCAGCACGATGCTGCCGCCATCGCTGTCCACCCGGGTGCGCCCGCTGCCATCAATGTCCAGCAGCGCCGAAGCACCGGACGCGTCCAGCCGCGCACCGCGCTCCACCACCACGAAGGTATCGGGCGGCAGGTGGCGTACGTTGTCCTGGTCTTCCCAGTCCAGCGCCCCCCCGATCTCGATCGTTCCACCCTTGCGCACCTGTCCGCGCAATGTCCGGCGCGCGTCGGGCAGGGAAACGCTATCGCCACTCACGTCAAGCAGTGCGCCTTCAGCGATTGTCCACTGGCGCTCGCGGCGTGCATCGCCGCGTACGCCCGACGGATCGAATGCCTCATCCAGGCGGATGCGGCCGCCGGCCGCCTTCAGACCGCCAGCCACGTCCAGGTTGCCGGCGCTGAACAGTTCGATCGACTGGCCGGCATCGACCTCGATCCTTGCACCCTTGCCAACGCGCAGATCGGCCGTGGACAGCAGATGCCCTGCGCGCAGTGCCAAGCTCGCGCCGCCGCGCTGCGATACACGCCCGCTGGCCGGATCCGCCTCATACAGCGACGGCGTCCAGGCCTGAACGCCCTGCTCGCGGGCCAGTGCCTGCTGTGCGCCCTCGGCCAGGCGCAGCGCCGGTCGTTCGACCTGCAGCTGGGTACCCTCTTCAACCGTCAAGCCGTTGTGACCGGCGATGTCATAGCCGGCGAAGCCACTCCTGAACAGTGCTGGCTGCAATCGCAACGACGCCGCCGATGCATCCGTGCCAGGCGCGCCGATGGACACCACACCGCCGGTTGCCAACGTGAAGTTGCCGCTGCCGTTGCCGAGCGCGCTGAAGCGTGCGTCCTCGCCGATACGGATCCGTCCGCTGCCGTCAGTGCCAACCTCGGTGCTGGCCGCGAGCAGGCTGGCACTGCCACCCTTGCCTACGCGCCCCTTGCCACTGGCATCGATCGCGCCGCCGGCATCGACCAGAATCGCGGCCCGCTCGCCCACATGGATGTCGTGGCTGCTGTTGAAGCGCACCTGTCCGCCGTCGATCCACGCCTGTGCGGGACCGCCATCCGGCGCAGCAAGCGCGTTGCCCCAACCGCCGCCAAGATCGATCCGTGCGCCGGCCGCAACATCCACCGCACCACGTCCGGACGTCAGCAATGCCGTGGGCC
The DNA here is from genome assembly GCF_010608305.1 of Stenotrophomonas sp. AS012628. Classification (NCBI taxonomy): domain Bacteria; kingdom Pseudomonadati; phylum Pseudomonadota; class Gammaproteobacteria; order Lysobacterales; family Lysobacteraceae; genus Stenotrophomonas; species Stenotrophomonas sp. AS012628. The sequence continues at coordinate 87,707 of NZ_VMBJ01000005.1, forward strand.
CGCCAAGCGCCGCAAGCAGATTTCCGGCTTCCACCTGCCCGCCGGCAATCTGCACCGTTCCACCAAAGTTGACGCGGCTTGCGGTGAGTCCAAGCCGGCCGCCCTCCTGCAACCTGAGCGTGCCGTCGAGGTCGATACGACCGGCCGATGCGAGGTCCACCTGCCCCCATCGCTGGGCGCTCAGCACCTCACTGTCCAGCCACACGGTATTGCGCTGTGCTTCCCCGACTGGCGCCTGCAGCGTCCACGGCCGGGTGTCGGCCTGGAGCGCTCCAATGCGGACATTCGAGTCGAACACCGCGCTGCGCCCGCTGTTGTCGAAACGCCCGAGCCAGAGCTGGGCGTTGCGGGCCGCCGCCGTCTGTGCCTGCGCGTAGCCCTCCTGCTCCTGATCGGGCCGGCGCGTCTGCTGTGCGCCCTGGAAGGCCACCGTATCCACCTGGCCCTGCAGAACGGCCGTGGGCGCCGAGATCAACAGGCGGCCAGCATCGCGTCCCACGGTATAGCCATTGTCGAAACGCTGGGTGGGTGCCACCAGCGGATTGCGGAACGATTCGGTCACCCCCCACCGCTCCTGCTTCACTTCATAGCCCTGGTACAGACCGTCGTACAGCATCTCGGCCGGTGCATCATCAAGCCGGTACAACTGCCCGTCGCGGCCACGCAGCCAGCTCTGCTGCACCACGCCGGACTGCACATCCAGGCTGCCACCGGCCAGATTGATGCGCGAACCGGCGTGGCTGACCACTTCCTTGCCTGCCAGCTGGACGGTGCCGCCCTGCGCCGCCCATTCGCTGATCGAATGCCCCTGATTGTCCAGGTAGCCACCCACTTCCAGCAGGCCGCCGCCGGCATACCAGCGCGTGCCTTCATAACCGCCGGTACCGGCGGCAACTTCGGTCAACTGGCGGCGGTCGATCCACACCTCGCTGCTGATCAGCTTGCCGCTGTCACGGTTGTCCGGCGAATCGCGCAACTCATTGCCCTGCACCTTCACCTTGACGTTGTTGCTTTCCATCGCCACCTGCACACCCACCGCACCGGAGACGTCCACGCGCGCGCCATCATCCAGATAGCTGCGCCGGCTGGCGTCGGCGATCACCTGGCCGCCGGTGGCCACCGCCAGCGAACCGGCCTGGAAGTTCACATCGCCGCCGGAGACGACTTCGATGCGGGATTGCTCACGGCGGTCCTGCAGGCGCGAGAGATTGTCGAAGGTGCCACTGTTGCTGGAACCGCGCAGCTTGTCCTGCTCGGCCGATTCCTTGATGAGCGCGTTGCGCTGGCTGTCCAGCGCCGTGCTCTTGCCATCGTCTTCCAGCAGTACTGCCGTGGTCGAGCCGGCGGCCAGGGTCACGCTGCCGGCCGCATCGGACGCCGAGTTCAACAGGTGCACCGTACCGCGCTGGTTCAACGTGGTGGTCGCAACCGCAACGCCGGCCTGCTCGACGGTGCGGCCGGCCAGCGTGACATCGCCTTCGCGCGCCTGGATCAGACCACTGTTGCGAACACTGCCCGCCGTGCTGTCAGCGACGAAGCGCGGGGCAATCTCATTGCCGCGGGTGGTGGACGCGGTGTTCTGGGCGGTTCCCACGCCGCGACGGATCACGAAACTGTCACCGGCGGCCAGCTGGGTCTGTCCCTTGCGGGTTTCAATCTGGCCCGCGTTTTCCACGCTGTGGCCAGCCAGCATCACATAACCGCCGCCCCGTGTAGCCGTGGTCGGTTCGTGCGTGGTGATGCGCGCACCGCGTTCGACCATGACCTTGCCCACGGCGTCGGTCAGCGCCGAGGTGTTCGCGTCGGCACTGTACAGGCCCTGCTCGCGGAACTGCGCATCGCTGATGCGTGCGGCCGCTGCCACCAGATTGCGGACATTGACCTGGCTGTTGTTGCCGAACACCACACCGTTGCGGTTGGCCACGAACACCGTGCCATTGGCCTTCAGCTGGCCAAGGATCTGGCTGGGCCTTGCGGCGGGATCATTGACCCGGTTCAACACGGCCCAGTCGGGGTTCTGCAGGAAATTCAGTGTGGTGTTGCCACCAATGTTGAAGGTTTCCCAGTTCAGGATCGCCTGGTCGGCGGTCTGCTCGATGTTGACCAGCACCCGCCCGTCGGCCGCCTGCGACTGGATCGCGTCGCGCGCATTGATCCAGCCACGCGTCAACGGATTCTCGTCAACCTTCAGGCCATCCTTGCCCAGGCCATCGGCCACTACGAATCCCGCCTCGCGGCGCGCCTGCCGTGCCTGTTCCTGCAGGCGCTGCTGCAGGGCGATGGCCTGCGCGGCCGTACCAAGGTTGTCGATCGACTGCTGCAGCTTCTGCCGTGCCGCATCCTGCTGCTGCGCGGGTAGCTGGAACTGGATCGGCACACCATTGGGCATGCGCCCGCTCTGTGCGGCCGCGCCCTGCGCCGCACCGCGCTCGGCGAACCAGCCGGGGCTGAACGCCTGTTGGGCCTGAGTGGCCGGAGCCACCACGCTGCCCAGGGCCACTGCGACGGCCCAGGCCATCGGGTGGCTGCGCCACAGGGCAGCAGGGAAACGGGCGGTGGGCGAATGCGGGTGCGACATCGGGGACCTCGTCAACCTGATGGGCCGCGCTGGCGGCGGCGTGTACGGATGGGCCTGCACCAGGCACGCCCTGCACCTCATAGACGGTGGCGGCGGCGTGAAGGCGACAGGCGCATCACTGTCATGCAGCGGACATACGCAGAAGGCGCCGGCATTGCTGCCGGCGCCCTTGTACGTTTCCTGCAACTACCAAAGCAATCGCAGTTACAGCGGACGGCCGATGCCCGAGCAGGTGCTGGGGTTGTTCACGGCCCCGGCGTTGGTGGCGGTCGCAAAGCGGGTGCGGATCGCATCACGCCAAGCCTTGGTCAGCGGGATGAACTTGTGCGCGCGGATGGCGGCGTCGTTCGGGCCCTGCTCCACGCCGTTGATCACCGTGCTGCCGTAGTGGCGGGTCAGGAAGCCGCGGATGTTGGCGCCCACGGTGCCGTTCTTGTAGCACTGGCCGAACACGAAGTTGGTGTAGCCCGCGATCGGGTAGCCCGCGTTCGGGTTGCCGAACACCGGCACCCAGTTGGCCGGGTTCTCAGCGGCGGCATCGGTCGGCGGAGCGACGGTTTCCAAGGTCGCCTGCACGCTCACTTCGTCCGGCGAGAAACCCTTGACCTTGGCGACCTTGGTGGCGTCGGTCAGGCTCGGGATCACGTCCGGGCCGACGTAGCCGATGCGGCCATCGGCAGCGTACACGGCGTTGTACACCGAGGTGCCGCCGGTGGCCGGGGCAGCGACGAAGTTCGACGGAACCGTGGTGAACAGGTTGGCGAAGGTCGACTGCACCGAGAAAGCCGGCACGCCATTGGTCAGCTTCAGCGCGGTACCGGAGACGTCGGCCGGCTTGCAGGCGCTGGTCAGGAAGCGGGCCAGCAGCTCGGTGGTACCGCTGCTCTCGCCACGGTAGACCACCTGGATGGCACCGCTGCGGGCGCTGTCGATGCTCGACCAGCTGGTGATCTTGCCGGAGAAGATGCCGCAGATCTGGGTCACCGACAGGTCAACGGCCGAACCGGCCTTGTTGAACGGAATCGTGACCGAGGTGGCTACCGACGGGATCTGCACCAGGGCGCCGTAGCGGTTGGCATCGCCGGACACGTTGTAGGTGCTGTTGTAGGTGTTCAGCTCGGTGCTGCTCAGCACCGAATCGCTACCGGCGAAGTGCACGGTACCGGTGGTGGAGAACAGCGCCGAGTTGTTTTCCAGGAAGGCCTTCTTGCCGGTACCCGAGCCGGTCACGGCGTAGCTGAAGTTGGCCGGCAGGATGCTGTCAGCCGAACCCTTGTAGAGGTCGGCCGGCAGCGAGGCGCCGCCGCCGGTGACGGCGGTCTGGGCCGAAGCGGCACCGGCAGTGGCCAGCAGCGCGGTGGCAACCAGCGCGGCCAGGGTCTTGTACTTGTTCATGATCTTCTCCTGAAGGGTTTACTGCGAAGGGAAACACCAAGGGAGGAACGGTCACTACACGCCTGCTGCCGCCGAGGGCCTCCCAGCCCACTCTGCGGCGACGTGTCCATGCTGGTCCGCGCCGATGACAGGCCGCTTAAGAAACCTGTGGAAGATCGGAAAAAGGTGTGGAGGATTGTGTGGAGAATCGAAGGCACGCCGTGCTGCGCGCTCGCCGGGCATGGCCCGGCGCTACCCGTGTTGCGCGTTGCGCATCACTGCACCAACTGGTTCATTTCCATGATCGGCATCAGCACCGCCAGCACGATCGTCAGCACCACGCCCCCCATCACCAGGATCATGGTCGGCTCCAGCAGCGCGGTCAGCGCCATCGCGCGACGCTCGATCTCCCGCGAGATCGTCTGCGCAGCGCGATCCAGCAGCGGCGCCAGCGAACCGGTCTTCTCGCCACTGGCCACCAGATGCACCAGGATCGGCGGATACACCTTCTGTACTTTCAATGCAGAACCCAACGCAGCGCCTTCGCGTACGCGCGCGGACACGTCGTCGGCGCAACGCGCCAGCAACGCGTTGCCCAGGGTCTGCCGCGCGGCCTCCAACGCGCGCAGCAGCGGCACGCCCGCATCCAGCAGGATCGCCAGCGTCGAAGCAAAGCGCGCACTGTTCACCCCCAGCACGAAGCGCCCGATCATCGGCAGCCGCAGCAGCATCGCGTCCCAGCGCAGGCGCAACTCGGGCCTGCGCAGGGCCAACCGCCAGGCCACCACCAGCGCAGCGATGCCGAGACCCACCCACACGCCCCAGCTGCGCACGAAGGCGCTGGCCGCCAGCATCACCTGGGTCAGCATCGGCAGCGTCTGCCGCGCCTGCACGAACGCAGTCACCACCTGCGGCACCACGTAGCTGAGCAGGAAAATCACGATCGCCACCGATACCAGGCTGATCGCCGCCGGGTAGATGAAGGCGGTCAGCACCTTGGCCTGCAGCGCGTTGCGTTCTTCGATGTAGTCGGCCAAGCGCTCCATCACTCGCGCCAGGTCGCCGGAGTCTTCACCTGCCCCCACCAGTGCCCGATAAATCGGTGGGAAATCGCGCGGCCGCGCGGTCAATGCCACGGTCAGGCGCTGGCCGGCACGCACGTCGGCGCGTACCGCGGTGAGTGCCTGGGCCACGTGCGGGCGCTCGGCCTGCTCGATCACCGCACTCAATGCGCCTTCCAACGGCAGGCTGGCGGCCAGCAGACTGGCCAGCTGGCGCGTGGCCCAGGCCAGCTCGCTGGCGGACAGCCGCCGAGCGCCCCAGCCACTGCCGGCACTGCGCGCCGCGCTGACCTGCACAGGCGTCAGCCCACGCCCGCGCAACAGCTGGCGCGCACCGCGCGGGCTGTCGGCATCCAGCTGACCCTTCTCGATGCGGCCCTGCGCGTTGGCGGCCTGATAATCGAACAGTGCCATCGTCGTCTCAATCGTCGCCGGTGACGCGCAGGATCTCTTCCAGCGTGGTCACCCCGCTGTCGACCCAGCGCTGGCCGTCCTGCCGCAACGTCCGCATGCCGGCACGCCGTGCCGCCTCGCGTAGCGCAGGCTCGCCCTGCCCTTCATGGATCAACGCGCGCGCGCGGTCGTCCACCACGAACAACTCATGGATGCCGGTGCGTCCGCGATAGCCGCTGTTGGCGCAGGCCGCGCAGCCCACCGCGCGCCATACGGTGCGACCCTCGCCGTCCACCTCGGCACGACGGCACTGCGTGCACAGCCGCCGCACCAGCCGCTGCGCCAGTACGCCGCGCAACGACGAAGCCAGCAGGAACGGCTCCACGCCCATGTCGGCCAGGCGGGTCACCGCCGAGATCGCATCGTTGGTGTGCAGCGAGGCCAGCACGCCATGCCCGGTCAGCGACGACTGCACCGCAATCTGTGCGGTTTCCAGGTCGCGGATCTCACCAATCATGATCGTGTCCGGATCCTGACGCAGAATCGCGCGCAGCGCGGTGCCAAAGCTCATGCCGATGCGCGCGTTGACCTGGATCTGGCCGATGCCGGCGAAGTCGTACTCCACCGGGTCTTCCACGGTGAGGATGTTGCTGGTGCTGCTGTCGAGTTGGCCCAGTGCGGCGTACAGCGACGTGGTCTTGCCGCTGCCGGTCGGCCCGGTGACCAGCACGATGCCGTGCGGCTGCCGGATCAACCCGGTAAACGTGGCCAGGGTGTCATCGGCCATGCCGAGTCGCTGCAGCTGCAGCCGGCCGGCATCCTTCTCCAGCAGGCGCAGCACAGCACGCTCACCATGCCCCGTCGGCACCGTGGAGACACGGATATCCAGTGGCCGGCCGCCCACACGGATCGCGATGCGCCCGTCCTGCGGCAGGCGCTTCTCGGCGATGTCCAGGTGGGCCATGATCTTGATGCGCGACACCAGCGCCGCATGCAGTGCGCGCCGGGGCTGCACCATGTCGCGCAGCGTGCCGTCCACCCGGTAGCGCACCACCGAATGGGTCTCGAACGGCTCGATGTGCAGATCGCTGGCGCCATCGCGTGCAGCCTGTGCCAGCAGCGCATTGATCATGCGGATCACCGGCGCATCGTCCTGCGCATCCAGCAGATCGGTGACCTCCGGCATGTCCTGCATCAGCCGGTCCAGGTCGACTTCGCTTTCGGCGGCACCGACCACGGCAGCGGCATCACCGCCGTCACGGTACTGCTCACCCAGCCGCTGCTGCCAGGTCGCGGCATCCAGTGTCTGGAACGGCAGCGGTCCATGCCGGCGGCGCAGCTCGGCCACGGCCCACGCCGCGGTGTCGGCGGTGCCAAGCAGCACCGGCTCGCCGCCGGCCTCGGACAGCATCACGCCATGGCTGCGCACCCAGGCGTACGGCAGCGGCGCGGCGGCGCTCACGGCCCAATCACCAGTTCCGGCGTGTAGCCCAGCCCACGCAGCTGCTGCAGTGCCGGGTCCAGCGTTGCCGGATCGCGCGGCAATCGCACGCGCAGGCGCTGCCCGCTCTCGCCCGGCGTCGCTTCGGCATAGGCCTGCAAGCCCAGTGCCCGCACCTGCGCCACGCCCTGGCTGGCACGCGCCGGGTCCAGCCCCTGTGCGAACTGCACCAGCTGAGCATCGCCGTCACCGGCCGGATACAGCGCTGCCAGGCTGGTGTTCTGCAACGGCTGGCCCTGGCCATCGCGCGCATTGCTCTGGCCGAGCACAGACAGGTCCTGCGACGGCAACTGCGGTGCCGACAGCGCCGGCAACGCCCAGCTCTGCACGGGTTGCGCACCGGCCTGCGCATTGCGCATGTAGTCGTAGCGGTCGCGGGTCAAACGCTGGCCGGCGGCGGGGTCACGCACCACGTGCGGGCGCAGGAACACCATCAGGTTGGTCTTGGAGCGCTTGCGCGTATCACTGCGGAACAGCGCCCCCAGCACCGGGATCCTACCCAGGCCCGGCACCGCATCACGGCCATGGCTGACGTTGTCCTCCAGCAGGCCACCGAGCACCATGATCTGGCCATCATCCAGCAGCACACTGGTATCCAGCGCACGCTTGTTGGTGATGATGCCGGCGGCACTGTTGGCACTCTGCGCATCGATGCTGCTGACTTCCTGGTAGATGTCCAGCTTCACCGTGCCGCCCTCGGAAATCTGCGGGCGTACGCGCAGCTTCAGGCCCACGTCCTCGCGCACGATGGTCTGGAACGGGTTGTTGCTGCCGCCACCGCCGTCGGTGACGTAGCGGCCGCTGACGAACGGCACGGTCTGGCCGACCATGATGCTGGCCGCCTCGTTGTCCAGCGTCATCAGGTTCGGCGTGGACAGGATGTTGGCACCGCCCTTGCTCTGCAGCGCAGTGGCCAGCGCTTTCATGTTGAGGATCTGGCCGACACCGGGCAGGTTGATGGTGCCGTCGATCACGCCGATCTTCAGGCCATCCTTGGGCAGCACGTCCAGCGTGGTACGCGCGCCGGTATTGAGCCCGCTGCCGCCGGTGGCACCACCGAAGTGGGTGCCACCAAAGGTGCGTCCGTTGCCCAGCATCCACTGCACGCCCAGCTCAGCCGCGTCGGTCTGGTTGACCTCCACGATCAGGCTTTCCACCAGCACCTGTGCACGGCGCTGGTCGAGCTGGTCGATCACACGCCGCAGGTTGCGGTACACCGGCTCCGGTGCCGAGATCAGCAGCGTATTGGTGGCCACGTCCGCCTGCACCGAGATGCCGTTCTGGCTGAAGCCGGTGCTTCCTGCGTCGATCGGGTCACGCCGGCTCGGGTCCAGCCGCTGCGATTCCAGCGCATTGCCTCCGGTCTTGGCCTGCTGCGGCTGCGACGGCTGCGCGGGCGCGGAACGGTTGGCGTCACCCGGCAGTGGTGTGATGCCTTCATTGCTGCCCATCGCCGCTGCATCGCTCTGACCCGCCACCACGCCTCGCAGCACACCGGCCAGCTGGTTGGCCTGGGCATTGCGCAGGTAGACCACATGCAGGTTGCCGGATTCATCCTGGGCACGGTCCAGCTTCTCCACCAGCTGACGCGCCAGGCGGGTGCGCCCGGGGCTGCTGGAACGCAGCAGCACGCTGTTGCTGCGCGGGTCGGCCATCACCACCACCTTCTGGGTGGGCTCGGCGCCCTGCGCATCCAGCAGCGGCGCGACCATCGCCGCGACGTCAACGGCAATACCTTGCTGCAGCTTCACCACATCGGTATCCATGCCGGCCGGTGTATCGACGCTTGCGATCACCCGTGCGATGCGCTCCAGGTTGTCGGCGTAGTCGGTGATCACCAGGGTGTTGTTGCCCGGATTGGCGGTGATCGGATTGTCCGGACTGATCATCGGCCGCAGCACCGCCACCAGCGCGGCTGCGTTCTCGTAGCGCAGCGCGAAGGTGCGGGTGGTCACCTCACCGCCGGCACCACCAGTGCCGACGCGTCCTCCCAACAGCTTGGCATCGGCCTGCGGCACCACCCGGCTGATGCCGCCGTTCTCTACCACGGCGAAGCCACGCATGCGCAGTGCGCCCAGCAGCAACTGGTAGGCCTGGGTACGGCTGACCGGGCCATCGGAAACCACTGTCATCTTGCCGGTCACCCGTGGGTCGACCAGGAACTGGCGGCCGGTGAAGCGTGCGGCCATGCGCAACACGCCACCGATATCGGTGTCGACCAGGTTCAACTGCACCGGCTCATCGCGAGCGTCCTGCGCCAGCACCGACGCCGGTGCGTGGGCCATGCACACGATCAAGGCCAGTGCGGTACTGCAGGCAAGGCTGCGCATCGCCCTCATGGATGGGCACCCACGTTGAGCGCCATCACGATGTTTCCGGAAATCCGTGCCGCCGGCATGTTCGCATCCCCTGTGCGTGTCAGTTGCAGCTGCTGCAGTTCGATGGCCGGATCGGCCAGCACGGGCAGCAGCCAGTTCCACAGCGCGTCAGCGGGCACCGCGTGCACCTGCAGGTGCCAACGCCCGTCGCGCGCTTCGATATGCAGTCCGTCGGCGAGGCCGGCTGACTTGATTCCATCACGCAACCCGGACATCGTCGGGCGCTGCCCCTGCGTCTGCTGCTGGCGCTCGCGTGCCTGCAGCAGTGGTGCCAGTACACGCGCCTGTGCCTGCAGCCGCGGTAGCTCGGCCTGCCAGTGCGTGCGCTGCTTCAGCAGGGGCTCCAGCCACAACGACCACAGACCCGCCACCAGCAGCGCCACCACCATCACCCACAGCATCAGCCGGTCGCGCGGTGGCAGGCGTTGCCAGCGTTGCTGCAGGCCTGCCAGTCCCTCGCCCAGTCGCAAGATTCGGGTGGTCACTGTCCAGCCCCGTTCACCCGCAGGCGTCCACCGGCTTCGCGCGCCAGCTGCAGGCCCTGCGCCTGCACTGCCTGCTGCCAGCGCTCAAGTCGCTGTGGATCATCGGCCAATGCCTGGGCATCGGCATCCAGCTCCATGTCCAGCTGGCCCGGTTGGTAATGCAGGCTGCGCACCTGCCCCGCCAGCTCCGGGACCGCCTGCAGCGTGCTGGCAACCTGGCGCTGCAGCGGCGGCAATGGCGGCGCCGGCGGTGGCACCGCAAGTGCTCGCCTCGCCTGCAACACCGGGTCCACCACATCGGTGACCTCCGGGAAGCGTGCGCTGAACTGGCGTGCCATGTCCTGTTGCAGGGCCTCGCCCTCACTTCGCCACCGCGAGACCTGCAGCTGCAGACCGAGCGCGGCCAGCAACATCGCCGCCAATGCCAGCCCGATCGCAAGCCGCGGCGCTTTCTGGCTCGCCCCGGGCAGCGGCAATGACCAGCCTGGCAAGGGGCCAGAGGCCTGCCGTTCATGGGGGATGGCGGTGGCCGGCAGGCTGTCCGGCCACGTGGGCGGCACACCATCGATCCACTGCACGGCCTGCATGCCGGCCTGTTGCAGGCGCACTGCCAACGCATGCATCACCGCACAGGCATCACGTCCGCCATACCATTGAACGAAACCCCGGTCGCGCCCGCTGCGTACCAGCAGGTGCTCGCCGCTGACCTGCAGCGTGGCATGACCGTCCTGCCAGGGCAGCAGCAGCGGCGTCGGATACAGCGCCTGCAACCGCAGTGCACACGAAGCCAGCAGCTGCTGCGCCTGCAGGAGCGCCTGCTGGCCCAGCCAGGCCACAGGAACCGTGCCGTCCGTCGCCTGCACACCGTGGGCCAGCGCTACCTCCTGCAGGTCATCCAGCAGCATCGCCTCCACCTCACCCTGCAGCGCCGACTGCAGACGGCGCCCGGACAACGGTGGCAACTGCAGTTCCAGCAGGATCAGGTCGTTCGGATCGAGGCAGGCATGCACCGCAGCCTGCGGATGGCGCAGGCCCAGCGCCGCCAGCGTGTCGCGGCCGTGAGCCAGCACCTCGCCCTTGTGCAGCTGCGCCCAGTCCACCGCGCTGTCGGCGCGCAGACGCTCAAGCGCCGGCAAGCGCACCCGAAGCTGCACGGTCATGCGCCGATCCTCGTCCACACGCGTTGCACACGCACGCCATCGTCGCGGTACTCGCGCCAGAGCAGCGCGCGAAAATCAACCGCGCTGCCGTCAGCCTGCACCTGGCCGACGGCCAGGAACCACTCGCTATGGATACCCAGGGGAAGCACGGCCATCTGTTCGTTGCTCAGTTGAAGTCGATTGGCGATGTCGCCGCGGTTGAGCAGCCAATGACCGCCGTCGCGCTCACCGAGCAGCGCCTGCAGCCGTGCGGGCTCGACCGCAGGCGTCACCGCCTGCAGAACGCTCAGGTCGCTGGTATTGGCGTTGACCAGGGTCTGCGCCGGCAGCACCACGGTGCGTCGCGCCAGCGCCTGCAGTGCCACCGGATCGGCACCGGCCAGTGCCTGCGCGATCAGTGATTCGCGCGGCAGTGGGGCCTGTGCCTGGATGTCACCGTCGCGCAGGCGCGCCTGGATGTGGTCCGCCGCGGATGCGCAGGCACCCTGGCCCAGCCCCTGTGCAGCACACAACGCGATGAACGCGTGCCGCGCCTCGGGGTCCGGCCTGCCATGTGCCAGCAGGTTGCGCAGGTTGAACATCGACTGCGCATCGACCAGTTGCAGCTGCACCGGCAACGGCGCCTGCAGTTCCAACGGGCGCGCCCAGCGCCCGCTGCGCACCGTGGTCAGCTGTTCCTTTACATCCTCACGCAGCTGCTGCGCCGCACGCTCCAGCGTGACGTCCACCGCCATGCGCACCTGCGCGCGTAGCTGGTCACCACGCAACGCACGCAGCTGCGCCGACTGCCGGGTCAGCAGTGCCGTGGCAATCACCGCCACCAGTGCCACCACAAGCAGGGCGACGATCACCGCCATGCCACGTTGACGGACACTCGAAACAGAACGCATCCGGGCTGACATCGGCCTGCCTCACAGCTGCCAGGAGCCGATGTCCGCGTTCCCGGCGTCGCCGCCGGGCTTGCTGTCCGCGCCTAGCGAGAACACATCGATGTCGCCATGGGTTCCGGGAATCTGGTACTGGTACGGATGGCCCCACGGGTCATTGGGCAGGCGATCCAGATAGGGCGTGACCGGCATCGTGCCACCGCCCTGCGGGGGCTTCACCAGTGCCTGCAGGCCCTGCTCGGCACTGGGATAGCGACCGTTGTCCAGCTTGAACAGCTTCAAGGCCTGCATCAATGCGGCGATGTCCTGGCGCGCCGCCACCACGCGTGCCTGGTCGGGACGGTCCATCAACCGCGGCACGATCAGCGCGGCGAGGATGCCGATGATCACCACCACCACCATGATCTCGATCAGGCTGAAACCCTTCTGCCGAGCTTTGCGACCACGAACCTGCCTTGCCATTGTTCCGCCCTCGTCATCCTGGAAGAGACCGCTGCGCCATGGTCAGCGGTGCATGTGTCAGTACGATAAACATCCGCCGGTAATTCGCTGCGCGTGTGCCTGTACGGGCGCAACACGCGCAGCCGGCGCACATGCAGACTCGAGCAGGTGCCGCGGCACGCCGGCCAGCGCATCGTCGATGCAGCCGCGCAGCAATGGGTGCGCACAGGCCTGCAGCAGCCGCACGCACTGCATCGGCGACCAAGCTGTTCCATGATCGAGGCCGATGAACATCCGATAGGCCTGGTGATAGCGCAGGTCGTCGTACACGCGCTGGGCACTATTCAGATCGCGCATGACCACCAGCAGGGCCGCGCGTTGCCGCAGCCGCGCATCGCCTCCATCAAGCGGCAGCAGGCTCATGGCCACTTCGGGCCAGGGCCGCAGCTGCAGATCGATGGCTTTTCGCAGCGCCACCAGTGGGTGCGCACTACCATCCAATGCCGCCCAGCGCGCCGCATCTGCCCAGGCGTCACTGGACAGCACCCAGACCCAGGAGTGCCCATAGCGCTGCACGTTCAATGGCGTATGCCGCGCCTGCTCCAGTGACTGGCTCAGGTGACGATCCAGCTCCAGCATGCTGATCCTGCGACTGTCTGCCATCGGCGCCGCCCGTGCTCCGCGACGCGTGGTGCGCCGTACTCTGGAGAAGACGTCAGCAAGGCAGGTGAAGCGACAGCGCACATGCAGCTCTGTGCGCTGCGTGGCGCTTCATCGCCAACGTCATCGCAGCGTCATCTGCCTGCAGGCTTCGCGCTCCAGTCGCGGTGCGTCGCCCCCGCAACGGCGCGCCAGTATCGCCACATCGCTGCGCGCGGCGAACGCGGCCAGCGCATCGGTCATCTCCGCGTCATCGCACCATGACCCCATCGCAACGCGCAGCGCCGGCAATTGCCAGCTGTCCATCACACTGTGGGTACCGGCCACGAACCAGTGCCACAGCCGATGGTGCAGCACCTGCTCATGCAGCTGCGCCAGATCCCCGATGCCATGCATGTCCATCAGCAACAGCGCACGAGCAAGCGCCGCAGGCGGCAACGCACCGGTTTCAGCCAGTGGCAACACCTGCTGCTGCAGGCGCAACAGCATCGCCAGCGGGTGCGACTGCGGATCGAAGTCCAGCAGCACAGCCTTTTCCTGCCACTGCGCGTCGGACACCACACACACCCATGGCGAGCCGTAGCGGTGCACCATCAACGGCCGTCGCTGCGTGGTTTCCAGCAACGCCGACAGATTGCGACGCAGATCCAGCACGCCGATGGTCTCGTTGCGCATCCTTGGCTTCTCCTTGCTTGCAACAGCCCTGCGCGGTGCGCACGGCCAGCGTCTTCATCTATCCAAGGACGGCAATGCCACCCGGAAAGCGACGCAGATCCAGCGACATCGTCAGTCGCAGCTGCTCAAGTGCCGCGTCCGGATCATCGATGCGGAAGCGACCGCTGACCGGTGCGCGCGCCAATGCCGATTCGCCCAGCAGTACCTTGCCGCGGCGGTAACGGTTGATCTCCTCCACCACCTCACGCAGCGGTGCGCGGCGGAACACCAGCATGCCCTCGGTCCACGCACTCACTTCCGACGCCACGGCCTCGGTCACCACACCACTGAGGCGCTCGTCGTACTGGGTCTGCTGGCCCGTCTGCAGCTGCAGCCGGCCCTGCGGATGCTCGATGCGGGCACTGCCCTGCAGGCAGGTCACCCGCACCTGGCCATGGGTGTTGCGTACGTCCAGGCGCACCGCTCCCTCATCGGCAATCACGCAGCCCGGGCCCGCGAACAACGCCAGGCGCAGGCCGGCCTGGGTCTCGATCGCGGCCTGGCCCTGCACCAGCTCGAAGCCTTCGCCCTGCGTGTCCGCGCGGCGGCGCAGGCTGCTCTGCGTATCCAGTTCGATCTTCAGCTGCGGCAAGGGTGCAATCTGCAGCCGTTCACCGGTGCCGGTGTGGAAATCGGCCGCCATCGCCGTCACCGAGGGCCATAATCCCAGCGGCGGACGGATCGCCGCCACCACCACCAGACTGGCCGGCGCGGCAATCGCCGCGCCCAGGAAGGCACGCCGGCTCCAGCGCTGGGCCGGCGACGGCGCGACCGGTTGGCGCGCGGCGGCGGGCAGCTGCTCGCCGGCCAGCCGCACCTGCTCCCACTGCCGGCGCGCACGTCCGAACGCTTCACGATGACGCGGGTCGGACTCGCACCACGCGCGGAACCGGCGCCCGTCGGCGGCGGTCGCCTCGCCCGAGGTCAGCCGCACCACCCACGCGTGCGCCTGACGCTCAACGGCATCCAACGGGCGTTGCGGGCGATCGTCAGGATCCATGGGGGCTCATGCCGGACCCGCACGCTGCGGGGTTCTGCTCGGCGTCAAAGTGTAGACGGATGCCGTCGCTCAGAACCGCACCTGGCGCCCCTGCCCGCTGCGCTCGGCCAGGTAGTCCTGGGCCGCCTTCAGCTCACGCTGCACCAGTCGCAGCGACACACCGAGGTGGTCGGCCACGTCGCGCTGCTGCAGGCCGTCGACACGGATCGCCAGCAGGATGCGGCGACGACGCTCGGGCATGCGCTGCAGCAGGCCGACCATGTCTTCCAGCGCGAAGTCCAGTTCGGCCGCCTGCGCCGGGCCGGGTGCCGGGTCGGCCATGTCCATCAGCGTATCCACCTCCTCCAGGCTCAGCAGGCGGTGGTCAGCACGTTGGCGGTCGATCACGGTGTTCATTGCCATGCGCAGCAGGTAGGCCGCGGGGTTCTGCACGGCGTCCAGGCGGTCACGGCGCGCGCTCAGGCGCATCCAGGTGTCCTGCAACGCGTCGCCAGCCAGCTCTTCCGAGCCCAGCTTGCGCACCAGCCGGCGCTTCAACTCATCGTAGGCACCCAGAAGGTGGTCCATCAGGTCAACTGCCCCAGCCGTACCGTTGCTCATGTTCGAATCCTTGAAGTCATGGAAGGGGCGCGCGCCCGCCACAGTCGTGGTCGGTGCCGGAAGGACGGATCTGCAGCGTCACCGGCTGTGGCAGCGCGGCGGTCTCGGTCGCCAGCACCAGGCCCTGCATTGCCTGCAGCAGGTGAGCATCGCGGCGATCGCTGCCACTGCCGGACAGCAGCTCGGGCTCGCTCACCTTGCCCGCGCCGTCGATGCGGAAGCGCAGCGTCGCGGCATAGCGGCCGGGCGCGATCTCGGGGGCGTCGCAGAACGCCGCGCGCAGCCGCTGTTGCAGGCCGCCATAACGACGCCGACGTTCGGCCTCGGGAAGTTCGGCACCAACACCGGGTTCGGCGGCCGAGGGCATGCCCCGACGCAGCACCACGCGCTGCTCGCCGATCACCTCGGCCTCGACGCCGGAGTCCTGCAGCAGCGCCTGCAGGGCGGGCAGCGGCGGCAGGCTGGCGCGCAGCGCATGGCTGCTGCGACCCGCGGCAAGATCGCCCGGGTACATCACCGACCACCCGCTGATGACGCTGAAGCGCTCGACCGCCTGTTCCAGCGGCTGCGCAGGGATGTCGTAGGCATGAACAGCGTCCTGCGCGACAGCGGCAAAGGACAGCAGCAGCCATGCGGCGATGGCCACCTTCCAAGTTCTGACCGCATGGTGTCCATTCAGCCCCCTGACGTAGAACACATGACCCTCGGCAGCGACAGCAGCTGCAGTGGACGCGCACCACGACCGGAACCCCGGCCCGCGCGCGACCCGCAAGCGGGCTCAAACCGTACCGGGGGCACATGTCATTGCGATGACCGCCGCCCACAGCCTGGCGTCGAGCCAGGCTCCGTAGAGCCAGTCACGCATCAGGAATCAATGAATCGAACAGACCACGCCATCTCCGCATGGGGGTCAGAGCCCATTGCGAAGCAACGGGATCCAACCCCGACAGATCGCGGGGAACTGTCAGGCAGCGGGGCGGTGTGGCCAGGCAGGACCGTTGGCGCCATGGATGGCGCCATCGAGCCCCCAAGGAAGGGTTTACGGCGTGTCCTGCCTGGCCACACCGCCCCGCCGCCCCACGGAGCATCGCTGTTGCTGTTGCTGTTGCTGTTGCTCCTGAGGTTGCCGGCCAGCGGCCGGCACTACCCGCGGGTGCCGGGTGCAACCCGGCCGCAACCACCCATCCCTCAAAGCGGCAGCTGGGTCGTCTGCTTGATCCGCTGCATCGGAATCTCGGTCTTGGTGTTCTGCACCCCGGCAATCCGGTTCAGGTGCTGCATCTGGAACTGCCGGTAGGCATCAAGGTCCGCCACCGCCACCCGCAGCAGGAAATCGCAGTCGCCCGCCATCAGATGGCATTCAAGCACTTCCGGGAAAGACTTGATGCTGTTGATGAAGTGGTTGGTGGTGTCCTCGTCCTGCCCGCGCAGCCAGACCCGCACGAACACCGTGAAGCCACGGCCCACCTTGGCCTCATTCAGCAGGGCAACGTAGCGGTCGATGTAGCCGCCCTCCTCCAGCAGCCGTACCCGCCGCAGGCAGGCCGACGGCGACAGCCCGACCAGCCGGGCCAGCTCCAGGTTCTGCAGGCGGCCGTCGCGCTGCAGGGCGTCGAGGATGCGCCGATCGAGGTTGTCGAGTTGATACTGCATGCAATTTCGCCCTTGACGCCTTCAGCCGCATGAAATTTCAATCATCCAGAATCAAGTGGCATCAACGCAACCCGATTTCGCGATTGGACCGCTAGCATGGGCCACCCCCACCTCGTTGTGCCGCTCCATGGACGCCCGTACCACCCTCCCCCTGCCCGACACCTGCGATACCGCCCCGCGTGCCGAATTCCTGCGCGGCCTGCGTGCCGCCGTGCCGGTGATGATCGGCTTCATTCCGTTCGCCCTGGTGCTCGGCGCGCAGGCGGCCCAGAAGGGCCTGAGCGCACTGGAAGTGCCACTGATGACCGGCCTCAACTTCGCTGGCGGTTCGGAGTTCGCCGCCGTCGAACTGTGGACTTCGCCACCGCACATCGCATTGATCGTGGCGATCACCGCGCTGGTCAACAGCCGCCACCTGCTGATGGGCGCCAGCCTGGCCCCGCTGCTGCAGCATCTGCCGCGCCGCCGGGTGCTGCCGGCGCTGTTCTTCATGTGCGACGAAAGCTGGGCGATGGGGGTTGCCGATGCGCGCCGCCGTGCGCTCGGCTTCAGCCTGGCCTATTACCTGGGCGTTTCGGCAGGGCTGTACACGGTCTGGGTGGCCTGCACGGCACTGGGCGCGATCGTCGGCCCGATGTTGGGCGACATCCATGCCTACGGTTTCGACATGGCCTTCCCTGCGGTATTCCTGGTGCTGCTGCGCGGCATGTGGCAGGGCATGAAGGCAGCACGGCCGTGGCTGGTCAGCCTGATCGTGGCCGCCGCCACCTACCTGCTGATCCCGGGCGCGTGGTACGTGGCCAGCGGCGCACTGGCCGGCCTGGCGGCCGCCTGGCTGCTGGCGGAGGACGCGGAATGATCTTCAATGGACTGATCCACTGGACCTCGGTGCTGACCATCGTGCTGATGGCCGCCGCCACTTACCTGACCCGCATCGTCGGCTTCCTCGCGCTGCGCAACCGCACGTTGAGCAGGCGCGCCGTGACGGTGATGGAAGCTGCGCCGGGCTGCGTGCTGATCTCGGTGATCGCCCCGGACTTCGTCGCCGACAAGCCCGCCGACCTGGCTGCACTGGCGATCACCCTGCTGGCCGCCACGCGGCTGTCGATGCTGCCGACGGTGCTGATCGGCGTGGCCTCGGCCGGCGTGCTGCGCTATCTGATGGGCTGAACGCAAGAACGCATTCACCACGTGTTGCGACTGGAGACTCAAATGTCGCCATTGGCACGACCTGAGCGTTCGTCTGGCAGTTCAAACGTGGCCCGGAGCCACCTGCTGGAGGTGTTTGAAAAAATTCCGATTGCCTGATCGAGCCGGAGTCGATACGCATTGATTGCCGAGTCGGCTGGTCGAGCTGATCGGTCAATCGAAGTCCTACACGGAGAATACCAATGAGCAATCTACGAACTATCGTGGTGGCAATAGGTATCACTCTCACCTCTGCCGGCTGCGGGCCAATGGAGTGGCAGTTGAGTGCATCGTGTGAAGAAACCAAGAAGTGCCGGATAGAAGGCAGGATCGGTGGCAAGATCGGCGGAGGAGAACGCAATGGCCTACCCTGGTTCGAGCGGATTCTGCAGGCGTCGACATCAGAAGTGCCAGATGCCGCGCAGTTCGAAATCGACGTCTCGGGTTCATCCATAGCCTTCCCAGCCAATGGATCTGTAACTCTGCTGCTGTTCGATGGCCGGCAAGGATCCACCATCGCCGCCAAGCAGTTCCAATGGCATCGAACAGGAACCCTCCTTCGACTTGTCGATCCGGATGGTGCGAACGCGTGGGCCGCAGCTGCGGCCGGTCCGGCTACCGAGTTGAGGTACGACCTCGCAACATTCGATGTAGGTGCGGCTCCTGGGCCAAACACCATTGCGGCGGCCTCTCGATACAGAGGAGCCACCAAGGCGGCCTCAGTCTCGGACTTTCAAGTCTGTACGAAGTATCCATCGCCGTATCAGTGCGGGCTGACCCCTTGATGCAACGCCGTCAGTCCAAGCGTACCCAACCGGGCTCCATTCTTGGGCACTACGCTGGCCTGACGGCAATCCTTCTGGCCACAAGTGCGTGCCAATCCATTCAGCTGCCTCCCCGGAACCTGGTCGGCAACGATGGCGCATATGCCACACTGCTGCGAGGCCCTTCCTCACATCTGAAGATCAGCACAGTGTCGGTGCTATCCGGCCCGGAAAGCTCGGAGCATCCCAATCGATCCATCCAGTGCAGGTGGTCATCCGTCGCAACTCGAGTTCTCTGGGCAGATGGAGCGCTCTCGGCCGCGCAGGCGTCTCGGCTCTGCAAGGCCGCCGCACGATCCGCTGGACTGCCGCTCCAGGCCAATGGGCTTGAACGGACGCCTGTGCGCTATCAGCTCACGATCGTAAGTGACGGAGGTGGCATCTGGCGACAACTGCCAGGACCAGAGCAGTCAGGCCAGATGGTCAGCTTCTGGTTTCCCTCCAGCCCCGACATCGATTCGCTGCGCAGGCGCGCGATCGCCACCACCGCACACGAGTTCCAGCATATCGCCACTGTATTGTCAGGGCAGCCTCGGCGCGGCAGTCAGCGTGAACCTGACGCCTATCTGGCAGGTGCATGTGCCCAGCTGTTGATCGAAGGCGCCCTTGCACGTGCGGACCTCCCTGGCGGACACGACCCCCGAGCTGATCCGTTTCTGCCACCCGCGGCCAGGCACTCCGCGCATGCGGGCAGTACGACCGCAACAGCGCTGCTGCGGTTCTTCGGTGACGCGGAAACCTTGCGCATCAATGAGGGAGGCCGCCACCTGGTGCAGCATTGCCACGAGACGATCGGTTTTCCTCTGCAGCAGTGAACGCCCACTGCGACACCCCGTCGCAGGCCGTCGCGCCATCCGCTTGATCAATGTCAAACCGCCCGCCGCCGCGCGGGCGTATTTCTATGCAGGACCCGAACACGCCGGCGCTGCCGGCATCCACAAGGACCCTGCGATGAGCTACACCCCCGACAACGTCCAGCTTCTGAACGCCATGCAGAACGTCATGGTGATCTCCACCACCGACCTGCAGGGCAATATCACCTATGCCAACGACCTGTTCTGCACGCTCACCGGCTTCGCCCGCGAGGAACTGATCGGCCAGCCGCACAGCATCGTGCGCCACCCGGATGTGCCCAAGGCGGTCTACAAGGACATGTGGGACACCATCAAGGCCGGCAAGACCTGGACCGGCATCGTGCCCAACCTCGGCAAGGGCGGCGTGCTCTACGTGGTAGACACCACCGTGCAGCCGCTGTTCGACGCCGACGGCAACATCACCTCGTACATCAGCATCCGCCGCGTGGTGAACGACCTGATGCAGAACTACGACCTGGTCGAGTTCAGCAAGGAAAAGTTCGACGACTTCTACGAGGCCGCGTGAACGCCCTCCCGGCCAGTACGCCCTTCAGCCGCCTGCTGGTGGGTTTCGCGTCCGAGTCGGGCAACGCCCGCGCCCTGGCCCAGCGCCTGGGCGCGGACCTGCAGCCGCACGGGCCGCAGGTGCTCCCGTTCAACGACATCGACGTGGCCAGTCTCGGCCACGGCGATGTGCTGCTGGCGATCTCCAGCTCGTTCGGCGATGGCGAACCGCCGGCCAATGGCGAGCAGTTCTTCGAAACACTGCGCCAGACCCCGACGCTGCGCGGCCTGCGCTATGCGGTGTTCGGCCTGGGTGACACCGGCTACCCCAGTTTCTGCGGCTTCACCAAGGCGCTGGATGTAGCACTAAGCGAGCGCCAGGCCCAGCCGCTGCTGCACCGCGTGGACGCCGATCTGGGCTACGAGCAGTTCTTCCAGCAATGGCAGCCGGTGCTGGGCCAGGTGCTGGAGGGTGACCTCAGCGCTGGCCAGGACCTGCGCCTGCAGGTCACCGCCTATGGCGAAGACAATGCCTTTGCCGCCCCCATTCTCGAGCGTCGCCGCCTGAACAGCAGCGACCCGGCCGCGTGGCACCTGCAACTGGACATTGCCGGCAGTGGCATGGCCTATCGCGCGGGCGACACCCTGCACGTAGTACCCGAGAACGATCCTGCCCTGCTGCAGGCATTGGCCACCTGGTACGGCGACACCACCGCCGTGGCCGCCCTGCATGACCGCGAGCTGCGCCTGCTGAGCAAGGGGGTGCTGCGCGAATTGGCCCGGCTCAGTGGCAGCGAATTGCTGAAGGACCTGTTGAAGGTCAGCCAGAAGCGTGAACTGGACGCCTACCTGCACGGCCTGGACCTGCTGGATGTGCTGCAGGACCACGCCACGCCGGACAGCGTGCCGCTGGCCCGGTTGCGCGAACTGCTGTCACCGCGGCTGCCGCGCGCCTATTCCATCGCCTCGCACCCGTGCGACGACCAGCTGAGCCTATGCGTGCGCGAAGTGCGCTACACCCTGCGCGGCCGCGAACGCTTCGGCACTGCCACCGGCAGCCTGCTGCATGGCGGCGACCATGCCCGTGTGTACTGCCGCTCCAACCCCGGATTCCATCTACCTGACACCGGCGAAGCGCCGCTGCTGCTGGTCGGCACCGGCACCGGCATCGCACCGCTGATGGGCCTGATGCAGGAGCTGCAGGCCAACGCCTGCGAACGTGAAGTGCACCTGGTGTTCGGCGAGAAGCATCGCCAGCACGACTACCTGTACCGCGACCAGCTGCAGGACTGGCACACGCGTGGCGTGCTGGCCGGCCTGCATACCGCGTTCTCGCGCGATGGCACCGAAAAGGTCTATGTGCAGCATGTGCTGCAGCAGCGCGCCAGCGAAGTGCGCGACGTCCTGGCCCGCGGTGGGCATCTGTACCTGTGCGGCAGCAAGCGCCACCTGGAAGGCGCGGTGCGCGAGGCCATCGATGCCATCGGTGGTGAAGGACACTGGGACACACTGCGGGGCGAAGGCCGCACGCACTGTGAACTGTATTGATCCGTTGATCCTGTAGAGCCGAGCCCACGCTCGGCTGCTGTTGGCGGTGTCGCGCAGAGCAGCCGAGCATGGGCTCGGCCCTACAGGTGCAGGTCAATCGCCGACGATGCGGCCGTCGACCACGCGCGCCACCTGCTGGCCGAACATGGCCACGTCCTGCGGGTCGTGGCTGATCAGCAACAACGGGATGCCGGTCCGGTCCAACACGGTTTCCAGCTCCTGGCGCAGGTGCTGCCGCAGGTCGTGGTCCAGTGCGGAGAACGGCTCATCCAGCAGCAGCGCCTGCGGCTGCGTCACCAGGGCGCGCGCCAATGCAGTGCGCTGGCGCTGGCCACCGGAGACCTGCGCGGGCAGCAGATCGCCCACCGTGTCGATGCGGAATGCGTGCAGCCACTGCTCCACCGCATCGAAGCGCTGGCGCGCGCGCGGATTCAACCACCCGCGCTCCAGCCCGAACGCCACGTTCTGGCGCACGCTAAGGTGCGGGAACAACGCGTAATCCTGGAACACGTAGCCCAGCCGGCGGCGCTGCGGCGGCAGATCCACGCCGTTGGCCGCATCGAACAAGGTCTGCCCCTGCACGCGCACATGTCCCTGCCCGGGCCGCAGCAGCCCGGCCACCGCCTTCAGCGTCAGGCTCTTGCCGGCACCCGAGGGTCCGAACAGCACTACCTGCCGCTGCGTGCACTGCAGCGATACGTCCAACACGAAATCCTGGCCGGCCGCCCGCAGGCGGCGCTGCACCTGCAGGTCAAGCCACATCACGCAGCTCCCGGCGACGTCCGCCCACCAGCCGCGCAGCCAGCAACAGGATCACGATGCAGACCACCGAGGTCAGGATCACCAGCGCATTGGCCTTGCCATCCTGACCGGCCTGCACCGCCTCGTAGATGGCGATCGACAGCGTCTGCGTGCGACCCGGAATGCTGCCCGCCACCATCAGCGTGGCACCGAACTCGCCCATGGCGCGTGCGAATGCCAGCAGCAGCCCGGCAAGAATGCCACGCCAAGCCAGCGGCAACGTGATGCGGAAGAACACCGCGGCTTCGGACACACCGAGCGTGCGTGCGGCTTGTTCCAACTGCCCGTCCACTTCCTCGAACGCCGCGCGCGCAGGCTTGAACACCAGCGGAAGCGAAGCCACCGCCGCCGCGATCACTGCAGCCTGCCAGGTGAACACCAGGTTGATACCGAACCACGACTGCAGCCACGCGCCGATCGGGCCATTGCGGCCGATCAGCACCAGCAGGTAGTAGCCCAGCACCGTCGGCGGCAGCACCATCGGCAAGGTCAGCAGCGAATCCAGCAGCTCACGGCCGGGAAATCGCCGCCGCGCCAGCAATGCGCCCAGTGCCACGCCCAGCACCAGATTGATCGCGGTGGCCCAGCCGGCCACCTTCAGCGACAACCACAGTGCGCTCCAGTCCAGATCCATGCCTCAGGGCTTGCCGAACCCGTGTTTGGCCAGGATCGCCTGGCCCTGTGCCGAACGCAAGAAGGCGGTGAAGCGCCTGGCTTCCGCCTGCTGTGGGCTGGCCTTGATCACGGCCAGCGGATAGGCAATGCGCCCGGGCACCGGCACCGCGAAGGCACGGCGCACGCGGTTGGGCATCGCCTGCGCATCGGTGGCATAGACGAAGCCGGCATCCACTTCACCCCGCGCCACGTAATCCAGCGACTGGCGCACGTTCTGCGTCGTGATGATCCTGCCCTGCACCGACGGCCACAGGCCCGCCGCTTCCAGCGCGCCCTTGGCATAGCGGCCGACCGGCACGCTGTCCGGGTTGCCCAGTGCGATGCGCTGCACACCGGCACCGGCCAGGTCCTTCAAGGTACGCGGCGCCGCCTTGGCCTGCGGCGGCACCACCACCCACAGCGCGTTCACCGCGAACACCTCGCGGGTGCCGGCCGCCAGCAGATCCTGCTGTTCGGCCTGGTCCATCGTGGTTTCATCGGCCGACGCGAACACATCCACCGGTGCGCCGCGGCTGATCTGCTGCAGCAGCACGCCGGAGGCGGCGAAGTTGAAATCCACCTTGGTTCCCGGGTGCGCCTTTTCGTAGGCCGCGCCCAGTTCACGGAAGCTCTCGGTCAGGCTCGACGCCGCCGACACCGTCAGCTCAGCCGTCCAGGCCGGTACCGTGGCCAGCAGGCCCAGCAACAACAGTCCAGCTCGCTTCATCGTCGGCTCCCGGCCAGGTTCAGTTCGGATCGGATTCGTCGGCCACCGCCAGCGCTGCCAGGCGCTCGGGCTGCAGCAACAGGATCTCGCGCTGCTTCACCGCGATGATCCCATCATCGCTCAGGCGGCGCAGCACGCGGCTGGCGGTTTCCGGCGCCATCCGCAGGTAATTGGCGATCTCGGTACGCGCCATCGTCAGGTTGAAGCGCGTGGCGGAAAAGCCGCGCCGCGCGTAGCGCTCGGACATGTCCAGCAGGAACGCAGCCATGCGTTCTTCGGTACGGTGGTTGGCGGCCAGGGTCGCGACCTTGCCGATCTCCGCGCTGAGCAGGCTGAACAGCTTGGCCTGTAGCCCCGGCATGCGGGTGGCCAACAGGCTGAGCTTGGGGAACGAGATGCGGCACAGGTGCACGGTGTCCAGCGCCACCGCATTGCAGGGAAAGCGTGAACCGTGGATCGCGTTGAGGCCGATCACTTCACCCGGCAGGCTAAAGCCCAGCACCTGCTCGTTGCCCTGGCTGTCATCGACGAAGGTCTTGACCATGCCAGCGCGCACCGCAGCAATCGAATCGAACGATTCGCCAGCGCGGAAAATGTAGTCACCCGCATGGAACGGACCGACATGGTCCACCAGCACGTGCAGATCGCCCAGTGCTGTCTTGTCGTAACCCTGCGACATGCATGCGTCGGAGAACGCACAGGTGCTGCAGAAGTGCAGTGCGTCGCCATCATCGGCGGCGGCGGGGTTGGGTGTGGCCCGGCCGAGACGGCCCTGCGAAGGCGGAATTGAAGACATCGGGGCAAGACTCAAGCGATGGCGGCCGCCGGCCGGAAGCATGCGGCCATCATACGCCACAGCAGGCGCCCTTCTTCGGCCAGGCGCAGTACGCGCGCATCCCACTGCGCCCAGCCGCGTGCCAGCAACGGCGACAACGCGGGCAGCTGTTCGGCAAAACATTCCTCGAACGGTTCATCGTTGCGCCACTCGAAGGCAGCCGCATCGAGGGCGTGGTCACAGGCGATGCTCTGCGCCACTTCGGCCACCAACCGCTCGTCCTCGGACAGGATCAACCCGGCAGACACGCCCATGTGCCCGGCCTGCAGCCGCGCACGCCATTCGCCCAGTTCGTCCTCCAGCCGGTAGAACACCTCGCCGATCTGGCTGCAGGCGGACAGCCCAAGGCCGATGAAATCGCTGCGGTCGCGGCGTGGCACACCGGCAAGATCGCAATGGCGCTGGCCATCGCCCGGACCGTGCGGGTTCGGCAGATCGCCGCGCTGATAGTGATCGCCACCGATCGGTTCATAACCCGCAGCGCGCAGCAGGCGCCAGGCCTGCAGCCAATGGACGGCCGAGGGATGTTCCGGCAGCGCACACGGCGCCGGCAGCAGGATGCGCTCCGGCGCCTCGGCCAGCACCTCGTGCAGCCGTTCAATGAAGCCGGCGTCCTCGCTGCCGGGTACCCGCAACTGGTAGTAGCGCGCGGTGAAGCCCACCTGTCGCGCCTGTGCCAGCAGGGTCGGCCCCGGTGCATCGGCACGATCGATCACGTTCAAGCGGGTGCAGCCCACCGCACGCAGCTGCGCCGGCGCCAGCGCGCTGCCTGCGTCCAGCCGCACCTCCACCTGGGGCCGCGCCACGGTGCGCAGGTGCTGCGGCACCGCATCCAGCAGCTGGCCCAGCTGCGGCGGCGGCAACGTCTCGGCCAGCCCCAGCTGCAGCACCATCGCCACCACTTCACGGTCCTCGGCCAGCGCGTCGGCCTGCAGCCGCAGCGCCAGCAGCAGGGTATCCAGATACGCCTGCGGTGGCGCATCGCGTCCGCCACGGCCGGCCTGGAAGCCGAGCGTCAAGCCACGCGGAATCAGGTGCTCGTTGCTGGCGCGCACGGCGGCGCGCCACCCGCTTTCGCCAAAGCCGGTGCTGAACTGGTCAGCCGGCGGAAACAGCACGTGCCGGGGCTGCCGCAGCAATGCCGCCTGCAGCGCAGTGTCCTCGCTCTCGTCAACGTGGAAGCTCATGGCAGACATCTTCGGGCGTTCCTCTTCGCGTGGCCCTGATTGAAATCAAGCGCGGCGCATCTGATGGTGGCTGCCGGCCAGCGGCCGGCACTACCCCTTCACCCACCATTTGGTAGTGCCGGCCGCTGGCCGGCAAACACCTTCACCCGCCGCGCACCCGCTCGGCGGCGGCCGCATCGATGGCTTCGGGCAGATCGGTTTCGCGGTCGATCTGCGGGAAGTGGCGGCGTTCCATGCGACGGATCGCAAAGTGCATCCACGCCAGTGCAGCCGCCACCAGCACGAACAGCAGCATGAAGCAGCTGCTCCAGATGCCCACCGCGTCATTCAGCGCGCCAAACACGATCGGCAGGATGAAGCCACCCAGGCCACCGATCATGCCGACCACGCCGCCCACCGCACCCACGTGCCTGGGGTAGTACACCGGAATATGCTTGTAGACCGCGGCCTTGCCCAACGACATGAAGAAGCCCAGCACGAACACCAGCACGGTGAACATCACCACCCCGATGGCCAGATGGAAGTGGATCGGGCCATGGATGCCCTTCACCACATACTCGGTATCCGGGTAGGCCAGCAGGAAGGTGCAGATGGCCGACACGCCGAAGGTCCAGTACATCACCCGGCGCGCGCCCATCCGGTCCGACATCCAGCCACCGACCACGCGGAACAGGCTGGCCGGGATCGAATAGCACGCCGCCAACATGCCGGCGTGGCCCACGTCCATGCCATAGGCGCCCACCAGGTAGTGCGGCAGCCACAGCGCCAGCGCCACGAAGCCGCCGAACACGAAGAAGTAGTACAGCGAGAACCGCCAGACCTGCAGGTTCTTCAGCGGCGCCATCTGCTCGGCGAACGGGACCGGCTTCACGCCCTCGCGGCGGCGCTGCTCCAGCGACGGGTCTTCCTTGCTGAAGAGGAAGAACAGCACCGCGGTAACTGCCAGCGCAACGGCCCAGACCTTGGCGACCATGGTCCAGCCGGCCGCCACCATCACCAGCGGCGCCAGCAGCTTGGTCACCGCCGAGCCAATGTTGCCGGCACCGAAGATGCCCAGTGCGGTGCCCTGCTTGCTGGCCGGGAACCACTTCGAGACGTAGGCCACGCCCACCGAGAAGTTACCGCCGGCGATGCCCACGCACAGCGCGGCAATCAGGAACTGGGTGTAGGTCTGTGCGTAGGTCAGCATCCAGGTGGCCACTGCGCCACACAGCATCACCAGCACCATCACCTTGCGGCCACCGAACTGGTCGGACCAGATGCCGAGGAAGACGCGGCTGACCGAGCCGGTCAGCACCGGCGTGGCGATCAACAGGCCGAACTGGGTGTCATTCAATCCGAGCTGTTGACTGATCTGGATACCGATGATCGAAAAGATCATCCACACCGCGAAGCACACGGTGAAGGCGAACGTGCTCAGCCACAGCGCACGTTGCTGCTGCCCGGCACTGGCGGGGGCAAGGGCCTGGTTCATGAATTTTCCTCGTTCAAGGGGGTTCAGCCGATATCCGCTTCGGCTTCGATCTCATCCAGCCCGCGCACCGGGTAGCGCTCCTGCAGCTGCAGCAGGTAGGCCTGCACCTCGCGTTGCCGTACCTGTAGCTCCAGGTAGTCACGCAGCTGCGGCAGCACCGTTTCGAACGGCTGCGGGTGGCCTTGCTCGCGGGCATCGACGCAGACCACGTGGTAGCCCCAGCGCGATTCCACCGGGAAACCGGCCAGGCCCTCGCGCAGGCGGAACACCTGGCGGTCGAACTCCGGCGTGGTCTGCCCACGCTGCAACCAGCCCAGGTCGCCGCCCTCGCTGCTGGATGGGCATCGCGAATGGCGCAGGGCGAAATCGGCGAACAGGTGCGGCGACTCCTTCAGCAGCCCGACCAGTCGCTCGCCCTCGGTGCGTGCGGCAAAGCGCCCGGCCACATCATCGGCCGGCGCAGCCAGCAGGATATGGCGCAGGCGCACGCGGTCGGGGGAGCGGAAGCGCTCCGGGTTCTGCTCGAAGTAGCGCCGGCAGTCTTCATCGGTCGGCACGCGGTCTTCGATCGCATCTTCCAGCAGTTGCTGGATCAGCACTTCCTCGTCGCTTACCCGGTTGCCCTCCGGCGCCTGCAGCCCAAGCCGCTGCGCTTCCAGGCGCAGCAGCTCACGCACCACCAGTGCACGTGCCGCTTCAGCACGTGACTGCTCCGGGCGCATCGCCCGGTGGTGCTGCATCTCGCGGGCGATGTCAGCCTCGCTGATCGCGGTCTCGTCCACGAACAGCCGGCACGGTGCCGGCTGCCCGAGCGAGCGCGGCCCCTGCGCTGCCGCGTCATGGTGGTGCGAATGCGCCTCGGCGGGAACCGGCGCAGCGGAGTCGATCACGGTGATCGGCAGGAATTTCGGCAGGCTGCCCATGGCTTACTCCCGCGGACCGTAGCGCAGCGTGGCCTGGCGGCGGCGCACCACCTGGTAGGGCCTCCACAGGTAGCTGATCGGAATGCTCCACACGTGCACCAGGCGGGTGAACGGCGCGATCAGGAACAGGGTCAGGCCCAGGAAGATATGCATCTTGTAGACCCAGCTGACGCCTTCGATGTAATCAGCAGCACCGGCACGGAAGGTCACGATGTGCTGCGCCCACTCGGCCAGCTGCACCATCACCCCACCGTCCAGGTGCCCGGACGAGATGCGGATGCTGTACAGGCCCAGGCACAGCTGCGCGAACAGCAGCACCAGTACCAGGGTGTCACCGAAGCTGCCGGTGGCCCGCACGCGCGCGTTGAACAGGCGGCGTACCAGCAGGATGCTGATGCCGATGAAGCACAGTGCGCCGAACACACCACCAACCACCATCGCCAGCATCTGCTTCTGCGAGGAGGTGATGAAGTGCTCGTACACCGCGTGCGGGGTCAGCAGGCCGACCAGATGGCCACCGAGGATGGCCAGGATGCCGATGTGGAAGCAGTTGCTGCCGATCCGCATGCCCTTGTCCGACAGCATCTGGCTGGAGCCGGTTCGCCAGGTGTACATGGCCTTGTCATAGCGGGCCCAGCTGCCGATCAGCAGCACCGCCACGGCGATGTACGGGTAGTACTGGAAGGCGAATTGATGCAGGGAGTAACTCATGGCTGGACCTCTCGATGCGAAGGACGGGCCGGCGAACGCACGGGCGGCTTGCAGTCTTCGGCGGGGGCTTCGGCGCCGAAGCGCACCGCCTCCTCCTCCCACAAGCGATCCATGGCCTCGGCGGTATCGTCGCGGACTTCCTCGCTGGCACGCTGGCGCAGCGCCTGCAGATCGGCCTTGCCGTCACCGGCTTCGACCAGGATCTCGAACAGCACCCGGTGCGGCAGCTCACGCTCGGCGGCACGCGCCGCCAGCATCCCGGCGATATGGCCGATGTGGTGCAGCCACTCGCGGGCCTCGCTGCCGGGGCGATGGGCCAGGAACTCCAACAGCAATGGCAGGTAGTCCGGCAGCTCCCGCGCATCCAGTTCGAAGCCGTTGCGGCGGTAGGTTTCGACCAGGTCGACCATGGCCTGGCCGCGGTCGCGCGACTCGCCATGGATGTGTTCGAACAGCAGCAGGCTCATCGAGCGGCCGCGATCGAAACTGGCCAGCCACGCCGCCTGCGCATCCAGCGCATCGGTGGCCAGCAGCTGCTGCACGAAGCTGCGCAGCTGCTGGCGGCGGGCGGCATTCAACGCCGGGGCGTCGCAGGCGGCGAGCAGTTCCTCGCCGTGCTGCCACAGTTCTTCACGGGGGTAGTCCAGCAGCACCCCGACCAGCTTGAGCACGCTCATCACACCACCTCCTTGCGGCGGTGGTTCGGGCCCTTGTCCACCACGAAGGTGGTGGTCTTGCGCTGGCCGAACAGGTCGGCCGGGCTGTCACCATTGCAGCCGTTGCCGAAGGTGAAGCCGCAGCCGCCGCGCTCGCCGAAGGCGTCGTTGGCGTACTCGCGGTGGCCGGTCGGAATCACGAAACGGTCCTCGTAGTTGGCGATGGCCAAGTAGCGGTACATCTCTTCCACCTGGGCGATGCTCAGCCCGGTCTGTTCCAGCACGGCGGTATCTTCCACGCCGTCCACGTTCTTGGCCCGGCGCCAGGCACGCATCGCCATCAGCCGCTCCAGCGCGCGTACCACCGGCGCCTCGTCACCGGCCGTCAGCAGGTTGGCCAGGTAGCGCATCGGAATGCGCAGCGACGCCACGTCCGGCAGCTCGCCGCTCATGCCCACGCGGCCACGCTCGGCGGCGGACTGGATCGGCGACAGCGGCGGCACGTACCAGACCATCGGCAGCGTGCGGTATTCCGGGTGCAGCGGCAGCGCCAGCTTCCAGTCGATCGCCAGCTTGTACACCGGCGACTGCTTGGCCGACTCCAGCCAGCTGTCCGGGATGCCCTCCTTGCGCGCGGCGGCGATCACCGCCGGATCGTTCGGGTCCAGGAAGATGTCCAGGTGGGCCTGGTACAGGTCCTTCTCGGCCGGCACCGAGGCGGCCTCGGCGATGCGATCGGCGTCGTACAGCATCACGCCCAGGTAGCGGATGCGGCCCACGCAGGTTTCCGAGCACACGGTCGGCTCACCCATCTCGATGCGCGGATAGCAGAAGATGCACTTCTCCGACTTGCCGCTCTTCCAGTTGTAGTAGATCTTCTTGTACGGGCAGGCCGACACGCACATGCGCCAGCCACGGCACTTGTCCTGGTCGATCAGCACGATGCCGTCTTCCTCGCGCTTGTAGATCGCGCCTGATGGGCACGCCGACACGCACGCCGGGTTCAGGCAGTGCTCGCACAGACGCGGAAGGTACATCATGAAGGTCTTCTCGAAGGCGCCGTAGATCTCCTTCTGCACCTGGTCGAAGTTGTAGTCGCGCGAGCGCTTGCTGAACTCCGAACCGAGGATCTCCTCCCAGTTGGGGCCCCACTCGATCTTCTGCATGCGCTCGCCACTGATCAGCGAACGCGGCCGCGCGGTCGGCTGGTGCTGGCTGTCCTTGGCGGTGTGCAGGTTCTGGTAGTCGAAGTCGAACGGCTCGTAGTAATCGTCGATCTGCGGCAGGTCCGGGTTGGCGAAGATCTTGGCCAGCATCCGCCAGCGACCGCCAGCGCGTGGCACCAGCTTGCCGCTGCCGGTACGCACCCAGCCGCCGTTCCACTTCTCCTGGTTCTCCCATTCCTTCGGATAGCCGATGCCCGGCTTGGTTTCAACGTTGTTGAACCAGGCGTACTCGACACCCTCGCGCGAGGTCCAGACGTTCTTGCAGGTGATCGAGCAGGTGTGGCAGCCGATGCACTTGTCCAGGTTCAGCACCATCGCGATCTGTGCACGGACCTTCATCACACCACCTCCTTGGCGGCGGCCGGTACGGCCTCGCCATCTAGCCAATCCACCTTGTCCATCTTGCGCACGATCACGAACTCATCGCGGTTGGTACCGCAGGTGCCGTAGTAGTTGAAGCCATAGGCCAGCTGCGCGTAGCCACCGATCATGTGGGTCGGCTTGAGCACGATGCGGGTCACCGAGTTGTGGATACCACCACGGGTGCCGGAAATCTCCGAGCCCGGCACGTTGATGATGCGTTCCTGGGCGTGGTACATCATCGCCATGCCCGGCATCACGCGCTGGCTGACCACCGCACGGGCGGCGATCGCACCGTTGACGTTGAACAGCTCGATCCAGTCGTTGTCGACGATGCCGGCACTGCGCGCGTCGTCCTCGCTGATCCACACGATCGGGCCGCCACGCGACAGTGTCTGCATGATCAGGTTGTCGCTGTAGGTGCTGTGGATGCCCCACTTCTGGTGCGGGGTGATCCAGTTCAGCACGATCTCCTTGTTGCCGTTCGGGCGCTGGTTCAGCAGCGGCTCCACCGTGCGCGTGTTGACCGGCGGCCGGTAGCTCATGAAGGCCTCGCCGAAGTCGATCATCCACTCGTGGTCCTGGTAGAACTGCTGGCGACCGGTCACCGTGCGCCACGGAATCAGCTCGTGCACGTTGGTGTAGCCGGCGTTGTAGCTGACGTTGTCGTCTTCCAGGCCCGACCAGATCGGAGAGGAAATGATCTTGCGCGGCTGTGCCTGGATGTCACGGAAGCGGATCGCCTCGTGCTCCTTGCCCACGGCCAGGTGGGTGTGCTCGCGCCCGGTGAAGGTGCCCAGCGATTCCCACGCCTTCACTGCCACATGGCCGTTGGTTTCCGGCGCCAGGTGCAGGATCACTTCGGCCGCGTCGATCGCGGTCGAGATGGCCGGGCGGCCCTGGCTTACGCCTTCTTCGTGCACGGTGTGGTTCAACTTGCCGAGGAACTCGACCTCGTGCCTGGTATCCCAGCTCATGCCCTTGCCGCCGTTGCCCTGCTTGTCCAGCAGCGGGCCGAGCGAGGTGAACTTGCGGTACAGGTTCGGGTAGTCACGCTCCACCACCGTCATCGACGGCATGGTCTGGCCCGGAATGGCCTCGCACTCGCCCTTCTTCCAGTCGGCCACGCCGAACGGCATGCCCAGCTCGTTGGGGGTGTCGTGCAGGGTCGGCACCAGCACCAGGTCCTTCTCCACGCCCAGCACGCCCGGCGCCATCTCGCTCACGGTGCGGGCCACCTCCTTGAAGATGTCCCAGTCACTGCGCGATTCCCACGCAGGGTCCACCGCCTTGGACAGCGGGTGGATGAAGGGGTGCATGTCCGAGGTATTGAGATCGTCCTTCTCGTACCAGGTCGCGGTCGGCAGCACGATGTCCGAGTACAGCGCGGTGGTGCACATTCGGAAGTCGAGCGTGACCAGCAGGTCCAGCTTGCCTTCCGGCGCCTCGTCGCGCCACTTCACCTCCTGCGGCTTCACTGCGCCCATTTCGCCCAGGTCCTTGCCCTGCAGCCCGTGGCGCGTACCCAGCAGGTGCCGCAGCATGTACTCATGGCCCTTGCCCGAGGAACCGAGCAGGTTCGAGCGCCAGATGAACATCATGCGCGGGTGGTTCTGGCTGGCGTCCGGGTCGGCGAAGGCGAAGTCCAGCGAGCCGTCCTTGAACTTGCCCAGCGCGTAGTCCGCCGGGGCCACGCCGGCCGCTTCGGCCTCGCGTACCAGCTGCAGCGGGTTGCGGTCGAGCTGCGGGGTGCTCGGCAGCCAGCCCATGCGCACCGCGCGCAGGTTCAGGTCAGCCAGGCTGCCGCCGTACTTGCTGGCATCGGCCAGCGGCGACAGCAGCTCGTCCACCTGCAGCTTCTCGTAGCGCCACTGCCCGGTGTTGAAGTAGAAGAACGAGGTGCCGTTCATGTGGCGCGGCGGCTTGCTCCAGTCCAGCCCGAACGCGAGCGGCTGCCAGCCGGTCTGCGGGCGCAGCTTTTCCTGGCCCACGTAATGCGCCCAGCCGCCACCGGTCTGGCCCACGCAACCGCACATGATCAGCATGTTGATCAGGCCGCGGTAGTTCATGTCGTTGTGGAACCAGTGGTTCATGCCCGCGCCGACGATGATCATCGAACGGCCATGGGTCTTGTCGGCGGTACGCGCGAACTCGCGGGCGATCTCGATCACCTCGGCGCGCGACACGCCGGTGATGCGCTCCTGCCACGCCGGCGTGCCCGGCACCATGTCATCGAAGCTCGATGCCACGTTGCCGCCGCCAAAGCCACGGTCCACGCCGTACTGGGCCAGCAGCAGGTCGTAGACCGTGGCCACCAGCGTCTCGCCGCCGTCGACCGTGACCAGCCGGCGCACCGGAATGTTGCGGTCCAGTACGTCTTCGGCCGGCGCGGCAGTCCAGCCGTCGCTTTCAATGCCACCGAAGTACGGGAAGCTCACCGCCTCGATGCCGTCGTTGGCGTCGGACAAGCTCAGGCGCAGGCGTGTGTCGGCGCCATTGCTGGCCTTCTCTTCGATGTTCCAGCGGCCCTTTTCACCCCAGCGGAAACCGATGGAGCCATTGGGCACCACGATCTGGCCACTGTTCTCGTCGTAGGCCAGGGTCTTCCAGTCCGGGTTGTTGGCTTCACCCAGCCCGCCCAGCTCACTGGCACGCAGGAAGCGGCCCGCCACCAGGCGGCCATCGTCGCGGCGCTCAAGGCGCACCAGCATCGGCATGTCCGAGTACTGGCGGCAGTAGTCCTGGAAATACTGCGAGGGCGAATCGACATGGAACTCGCGCAGGATCACATGGCCGAAGGCAAAGGCCAGCGCCGCGTCGGTGCCCTGCTTGGGGTGCAGCCAGTGGTCGGTCAGCTTGGCCAGCTCGGAATAGTCCGGGCAGATCGCCACCGTCTTGGTGCCGTTGTAGCGCGCCTCGGTGAAGAAGTGCGCATCGGGCGTACGCGTCTGCGGCACGTTCGAACCCCAGGCGATGATGTAGCGGCTGTTGTACCAGTCGGCCGACTCGGGCACGTCGGTCTGCTCGCCCCAGATCTGCGGCGAGGCCGGCGGCAGGTCGCAGTACCAGTCGTAGAAGGACAGGCAGGCGCCACCCAGCAGCGACAGGTATCGCGCACCGGCAGCGTAGGACACCATCGACATCGCCGGAATCGGCGAGAACCCGACCACGCGGTCCGGGCCGTACTGCTTCACCGTGTACAGGTTGGAGGCGGCGATGATCTCGTTGGCCTCTTCCCACTGCAGGCGCACAAAGCCACCCATGCCGCGGCGGGTCTTGTACGAGCGCGCCTTCTCCTTGTCCTCCACGATGCTGGCCCAGGCATCGACCGGGGCCTTGCTCTTGCGGGCTTCGCGCCACAGGCGCAGCAGCGTGCCGCGGATCAGCGGGTACTTCAGCCGGTTGGCGCTGTACAGGTACCAGGAATAGCTGGCGCCACGCGGGCAGCCACGTGGTTCATGGTTGGGCAGGTCCGGGCGCGTGCGCGGGTAATCGGTCTGCTGGGTTTCCCAGGTGACCAGGCCGTTCTTGACGTAGATCTTCCAGCTGCAGGAGCCGGTGCAGTTCACGCCGTGTGTGGAACGTACGATCTTGTCGTACTGCCAGCGGGCGCGGTAACTGTTTTCCCAGTCGCGGCCCTCGCTCTTGGCAAAACCATGGCCATCGGCAAAGGTCTGGGGGTCACGCTTGAAGAACTGCAAGCGATCGAGGAAATAACTCATCGGGGATCTCCCTTTGCGGACATCGGCATCGTGGCTGTGTGTGTCATCTGGCTGCGGTGCGTTTTCATGTCGTCAGCAGGGTGTCTCGGCACCGCGCCGGTAGTACCACCACCAGGCCACGGCCAGGCAGGTGACATAGAAAACAACGAATCCGTACAGCGCCATGTCGGGGCTGCCGGTCAACGTAATGGACGAGCCGTAGCTCTTGGGAATGAAGAAACCGCCGTAGGCACCGATCGCACCGGAGAAACCGACCACCGCGGCCGACTCGATGCTGGCCTGGTGTGCGGCCGTGGCCTTGCCCTCGGCGTTGTCGTTGGCCGACCAGCGCTCATGCAGGGTGCGGAAGATCACCGGGATCATGCGGAAGGTGGTGCCGTTGCCGATGCCACTGAGCACGAACAGCGCCATGAAGCTGAGCAGGAAGCCATGGAAGTTGCCGCCCTGGCCATGGCTGGGCAGGAAGTGCAGCACGCCGAACACCGCCGCGATCATCAGCGCGAACACCCAGAAGGTCAGGCGGGCGCCACCCCAGCGGTCGGCCATGCTGCCGCCCACCGAACGCATCAGCGCGCCCAGCAGCGGGCCGATGAAGGCGTAGGCCAGCGGGTTCACGTCCGGGAACTGGCTCTTCACCAGCATCGGGAAGCCGGCCGAGAAACCGATGTAGGAACCGAAGGTGCCGATGTACAACCAGCACATCAGCCAGTTGTGCTTGCGGCGGAAGATCACCGCCTGCTCGGAGAACGACGAGCGGGCGCTGGTCAGGTCGTTCATGCCGAACCAGGCCGCGATGGCGCACAGCGCGATGGCCGGCACCCAGATGAAGCCGGCGTTCTGCAGGAACAGCGGTGCCCCACCCTCCACCGCGGGCTGCGGTGCACCACCCAGCGCACCGAACACGCCTACGGTGATGACCAGCGGGATCACCGCCTGCGCCACCGACACGCCCACATTGCCCAGGCCGGCGTTCAGGCCCAGCGCCAGGCCCTGCTTCTGCTTGGGGTAGAAGAAGGAGATGTTGGACATCGACGACGAGAAGTTCGCGCCGCCGAAGCCACACAGGATCGCGATGGCCACGAACACCCAGTACGGCGTGGCCGGGTCCTGCACCGCAAAGCCGAGCCAGAGCGTCGGCGCCAGCAGCGACGCGGTGGACAGCGCGGTCCAGCGGCGGCCGCCGAAGATCGGGATCACGAACGAATAGAAGATGCGCAGGGTTGCGCCGGACAGGCTGGGCAGCGCCACCAGCCAGAACAGCTGGTCGGTACTGAAGTTGAAGCCGATCTTCGGCAGGCTGATCGACACCGCCGAGAACAGCACCCAGACCGAGAAGGCCAGCAGCAGCGAGGGGATCGAAATGACCAGGTTGCGGGTGGCAACCCGCTTGCCGGTGCGCTCCCAATAGCCGGGGTCCTCCGGCGTCCAGTCGCTGATGACGCGACCCGGACGGGCAGTGCTGCGGACAACAGGATCGCTACCGACGGTCATACATGGCTCCAAGGCTGTGGAATGACGTGGGTATTGCTTTCAAGTTGTGACCCGTCGTCATGCAGCCATTAGGCCGTGCAGCAACTACGACGGGGTTGATCTGGATCAATCAGGAGCCGGTTTCCACCCTGCCCCTGACAAATGTCAAATCGATGAAGCGGTATTGCGGCGCGTGACTCCGCGCTGGCGCACGCTATCGCGCACGTCTACATCGAACTGCAGCTGAAGCTGGCTGCCATCTTCCAGGGCAATGTCGAATGGCAGGCCATCCCGGCACGGCAGCCGTGCCGCCAAGGCCTCAACTGCCGAGCGCGGCAGTACCAGGCGGCAGAAGGTGCCACCATCGAGCAGTACCGGTTGATCGCCGCCATGCAGCGACACCGCCATGCCCCAGCCCTCGATACCGCCGAAGCGGGTCATGTTCTCGACCGATTCACCGGCCAGCAGGCGCGCCAGTTCGGCCTCATCCAGGCGAAGCCGTACCGATTGGTCCTGCAACTGCACTTTCATGACGCAACATCCTCCCATTGTTCGGGGGTATTGCAGTTGACCAGGCAGGCTTCGTCAACGCTTTCAAGCGCCAGCACGTGCATCTGCAGGCGACGCTGGAACGCCTGTACAGAGCGCGGCCCTTCCGCATCATCCAGCATCGCGGCCAGCACGCTACGAGTGGCATTGTCCACATTCAACAGCATGGGAAAGGGATGCCCGTCAAAGATCGTGCACGCGCCCCGCCCCTCGGCAGCCAGCCGTTGCAGCAGCCGTGGCGCCAGCAACGGCGTATCCACCGCTACCACCCAGGCCGGGCTGTCGGGCATCTGCTGCATCACGCTGTGCAACCCTCCCAGTGGGCCGCAGCGCGCAACCTGATCGGGGATGCCACCGAAGGTCGGATAGTCACCGCTTACCCATACCCGTTCGGCGCCAGCCTGCATCAACAGGCCACGCATGTGTTCCAGCAGCGTGCGGCCCTGCCACGGCAGCAGTGCCTTGTCGCGACCCATCCGGCTGGACAGGCCACCGGCCAGTACGATGCCGTTGATGCTCATCGCAGTAGAGCCACGCCATGCGTGGCTGCGTCGGCATCAATGTTGATGATCATGCGCATGGTCATCGGCATGTCCGGGTTCGCTGTCCACGTGACACAGGCTGCAACCCTCGCTCCACGCGCTGTCGCCGTCCTCGTAATGCTCCTGCTTCCAGATCGGGCACTGGTGCTTGACCACCTCGATCAACTGCCGGCAGGCGCGGAACGCCTCGTCCCGGTGCGGGCTGCCGGCGGCCACCACCACCGCCACATCACCAATGCCCAACCGGCCCTTGGCATGGGCCACATACAGTATCAGCTTCGGGCCAAACGTCGCCTCGACCTCGGCGGCCAACCGCTTGAACTCGTTCAACACCAGCGGCTCGAACAGGTCGTAGGTGATCCCGGTCACCGGCCGGCCGATGTTGACGTCGCGCACCTTGCCGATGAACACATCGATGCCACCGAAGCCCGGATCGGATACCGCCGCGATGCCTTCGGCCGGATCGATCGCCGCCTGCGCGCGGTCCACCACCTTCGCGATGATCTTCTCGCTCATCGCTCAGCCCCCGCTCACCGGGGGCAGGATCGCCACACGGCCATCCTCGGGCAGCGCCTCGTGGTCGCGCAGCACGCGTTGCTGGTCGGCGAACGCCGAATAATCCAGCAGGCCGGCACGGAATCCCGGCCAACGCAGCGGCAGCAGCTCGCGCAGCGCCTGGCGCAGATCGGCCACGGTGCCACCGGCCACATCCACGGCAATCTCGCGGCTGGCATCCAGATCGGAAAATGCACCGAACAACTGCAGATTCACCTGTTTCATCATGACTCCTGGCTCACCAGCTGCACCGGTTCGTGGTGACCCCAGCCCTGCACGCGCACGTAGGTGCCGGCGCTGGCCAGGTCACCCTCAGCCTCCAGCACCACCCAGGCGTTGGCCTGCAGCATGGACATCAAACGGAACGACTCCTGCCCGGCCAGCACGCGCGCACTCAGGCGACCCTGCGCATCCACTTCCACCCGCGCCCGCGCGTGGAAGCGCAGGCCCGGCGGCGTGCGCACGTCGGCCTGCAGCGGCAACGTCAGCACCGGCTCCGGTGCCAGCCCCAGCAGGCGGCGCAGCACTGGCTCGATGAAGAAGCGCTGGCCCACGGCAGCGGAGACCGGATTGCCCGGCAGGCCGAAATACAGCGCGCCGTTGGGCAGCACTGCAAACAGCAACGGCTTGCCCGGGCGGATTGCCACCTTGTGGAACACGATGCGCGCACCCCGGCCGCGAAGCGCGTCGGGAATGAAATCGTAGCGGCCGGCCGACACCGCGCCTGTGCTGATCAACAGCTGCGCACCCGCTTCCAGCGCTTCATCCAGGACCGCGTTGAACGCCGCCACCTCATCGCCCACCGTGCCCTGCCAGACCACCTCGGCACCGGCGGCCTGCAGGCGGCCGACCAGATACGGCCGGTTGCTGTCACGAATCTGCCCGGATGCCAGCGGCTGCGCCGCCTCGGTCACCAGCTCCTTGCCGGTAGCAATCACCGCCGCCTTTGGCCGCGCCACCACCGCCACCTCGCCCACGCCGATCGCATGCAGCAAGGCGCGCGCGTTGATGTCCAGCACCTGCCCGGCCTGCAGCACGCGCTCGCCGTCGCTCACATCCTCGCCACGCAGGCGCACATTCTGGCCCGGCTTTACCGTGCCCTTCAGGGCAATGCGGGTCGGGCGTCCCTCCTCGCTGGCGAGGATCTCCACATTCTCGACCGGCACCACCGTATCCAGCCCGACCGGCATGCGCGCACCGGTCATGATTTCCCAGGCACCCTCGCCGCCTTCGGCGCCGGCATCGCCTGCTGCCTGCCAGCCCTGCACAGCGAACTCGGTACCAGCTTCGAACGTCGCGCCGTTGGCGCGCAGCGCGAAGCCGTCCATCGCCGAATTGTCGAACGGCGGCAACGACTGCCCGCTGTGGATGTCACGGGCCACCGTGCGGCCCGCGGCCTCATGCAGCGGCAGATGCTCGGCCGGCAGCGGCGTGGCCGCGTCCAGCAAGTGCTGCAGGGCTTCGCTGTAGGGGATCATGCGTGGCCATCCCCCTCGACCATCGCCAGGGCGTGGCCCAGTACCGGCGCCAGGATGTCCAGGCACTGCGCCGCCGCCTTCGGGCTGCCGGGCAGCGCGAACACCAGCATGTTGCCCAGCTGCACCACCTCGGCGCGGCTCAGCCAGGCCATCGGCGTGTGCTGTGCACTCAGTGCCCGCACCATCTGCGCCAGGCCATGTACCGGCCGCGCGTTCAGGGAACGCAGCGCCTCCGGGGTCAGGTCACGCGGGCCCAGCCCGGTACCACCGGTACACAGGCACAGGCGCACGCCCTCGGCGGCCAAGGCCTGCAGGCGGCCCGCCAATGGCTCGATGCCATCGGGCAACACCTCAGCGGCCACCACCTCGCCGCCCAGCTTTTTCAGGCCGGTCACCAGGGTCGGGCCAGAGATATCCTCATAGGTACCGTCGCTGGCGCGATCGCTCAGCGTGATCACCGCGCAGGCCGCGCCCTCCAGGCCCTTCGGCGCACGCGGCTTGAAACGCGTGCGCTCGGCATCGTCCATGCCGTCGGGGTGCAGCCAGACACCGCGCTTGCCGCCTTCCTTGAACAGCAGGCGGATGCCTTCGATGCGCAGGGCCGGTTCCACCGGCTTGCTCAGGTCGTACAGGGTAAGCAGCGCCGCGTTGACGCCGGCCAGTGCCTCCATCTCCACGCCGGTGCGCGCCTCGCTGGCGCACTCGCACCACACGCGGATCGCCTGCCGTTCCGGTACCGGCGCGCAGAACACCTGCACCAGTTCCAGCGGCAGCGGATGGCACAGCGGCATCAGCATCGAGGCCATCTTGGCGCCCTGCAGGCCGGCAATCTCGGCCATCACCAGCGCATCGCCCTTGGGCAGGCGGCGCTCGACGATCAGCGGATAGGCCACTGGACCGGCATGCAGCTCGCCCACCGCCACCGCACGTCGGCGGGTGATGCGCTTGTTGCGGACATCGGCCATATGGAAGGCCGCATTCAATTCCCCACTCATCGTGTTGCTCATCCTCCGATGGAGGCCAGGTGCGGGGTCAGCCCGGTCTGGCCCTGGTGCAGTCCATGCCCGGCCGCTTTCAGGCCAAGCTGTGTGGTGATGCGTGCCAGGAGTGCGTCATGGTCATCGTCGCTCTGCAGCAGCGGGCGCAGCGGCACGCCGAACTCGCCGAACAGGCACAGCCGCAGGTCGCCCTTGGCGGTCACCCGCAGGCGGTTGCAGCCCTTGCAGAAGTCGCGTGAATACGGGGCGATGATGCCGATGCTGCCGCGATGGTCAGGGTGGCCGAACTCGCGCGCCGGACCGGCATCGGCGGCGCGCGGCCGTTCGTGCCAGCCAGCCGCCAGCAGCTGCTCGATCACCACGTCGGCGCGCAGGTGGTGGCGCTGGAAATAGGCTTCGTTGTCGCCGGTGCGCATCAGTTCGATGAAGCGCACGCTGAAGGGACGATCGCGCAGGTAGTCCATCCACTGCGGCAGCTCGTCGTCGTTCAGGCCACGCAGCAGCACCGCGTTGAGCTTGATCGCCGGCAGGCCCAGCGCCTGCGCCAAGGCCAGGCCCTGTTCGATCTCCGGCAGGCGGTCATGCCCGGTGATGGTCCTGAAGCGTTCGCGCTGCAGGCTGTCCATGCTCACGTTCAGCGCGGTCAGGCCGGCGCGGTGCCACCCCGGCAGGCGCCGCGGCAGCAGCGTGCCGTTGGTGGTGATGGCCACCTTGCGGATGCCCGGCACCGCCGCCACGGTGGCGATGATCTCATCCAGGTCCTTGCGCAGGCTGGGCTCGCCACCCGTCAGGCGGATCTTGCTCATGCCCAGCGCGGCAAACGCACGCACCAGACGCGCGATTTCATCCACCTGCAGGAAGCGCGGGCGGCCATCGGCCTGGTAACCGTTGGGCAGGCAGTAGCTGCAACGGAAGTTGCAGGCTTCGGTCAACGACAGGCGCAGGTACGGAAAGCTGCGTCCGAAACCGTCGGTGAGTTGGCTCATGGCTGGTCCACCTTGTTGCTCCACCGTCTTGCCTGTGCCCGGAACGGCCCGGATACCCTCGCCTGCTGGAACGA
Source organism: Stenotrophomonas sp. AS012628 (assembly GCF_010608305.1). NCBI lineage: Bacteria > Pseudomonadati > Pseudomonadota > Gammaproteobacteria > Lysobacterales > Lysobacteraceae > Stenotrophomonas > Stenotrophomonas sp. AS012628. The sequence goes on from NZ_VMBJ01000005.1 coordinate 129,438, forward strand.
TTGCCAGAGTACGCGGCCTTCAGTTCCATGGGCATGACTTAAATCAATCGTCTTCGGCCCCGCGCGGCAGGCGTTATGGCAGCATGCGGCTTTCCGTGCAGCGGGCGTGTGACAACCCTCATGATGATGAACGATTTCCAGCAACTGCTGCATGCCGCCGGCCAGCAGGCTGAACCGCAACGCTTGCTGTTCGTATTCGTGCGCGCCGAGCTGCCCGAATCGCCCACCGGTGACCAGCGCGACCGGCATGACCGCCGCGAGGGCGGCACCCTGTCGCCGGTGCTGTGCGTGGACAAGCTGCCGGACGAGGTGCCCAGCTTCCAGGCGCTGGCGGCCGAGTCGACCACCACCGGCATCGACTGGGACCTGGTGTTCGTGGCGGCACTGGATGGCAGAGGTGGTTTCGCACCCAACAGCGACGAAGCCGCGCGCCCGCTGAAGCTGATGGTCAACGCCATCCACGACGGTCAGATCGGCCGCTTCGCCGCCTTCGACCGGGGCGGCGAGCCTGTTCAGTTCTATTGAGCCACCAGCTGCAGGGTCAGAAAGAAGATCACCAGCACAGTGTTCAGCCCCCAGGCCACGGTCAGCCCGCGCGCCGCCACGCCCAGGTTGGGGTTGTGCGCGGCGGGCGCCGCCCGCCAGACCGCCGGGATGATCCAGCCGGTATAGAGCAGCAGCACGGCAAATACCCCCAGCAGCAGCGGGGTGCGCTGGTTGGCCAGGGCCCAGAGGGCCACCGCCCACAGAATATTGCTGGGAATGACGCCCTGCAGCCAGAAAACACTCCAAAGGCGGGAACGGCCCTGAGTGTCGGGGGTTGGGTGCAGCGAAGCGGTCGCGGTCATAAGTCTCCTTCTGTTTAGGAAACGTGCTGAACAAGCCTGCGCTTGGTGGCTGGGAACGTCAAGGAACAACGGAATCGGTAGCGCCGGGCCATGCCCGGCGGAATCCTCCATGTTCATGCGCCGTCGGCTCGCCGGGCGTGGCCCGGCGCTACCGGTCC